>JBGQIB010000039.1:0-32619 GCA_041498295.1 bacterium
CGTTCTCGATCGGCTTCACCTTCGGAGGCGGCGGCAGCCGCGGCTGGGTCGCGCTGGGGTGGGGCGAGCCTTGTGTTCCTTGGTGGGGACCCAGCAACTTCCGAGGCTCACCGCACTGGCAGGGCTGGGGTGGCCCGCGCGTCGTGAACAACGTCGTGGTCAACAACACCACCGTCGTCAACGTGAACCAGATCCACGGCTGGTCGAACGCGGGCCACAAGGGCGCGGTGGTCGGTGTGCCGACCGACCAGTTCGGCCGCGGCCGCTTGAAGGTCGAGCACTTCGACGAGAAACGCGTCGCGAAGCTGCGCCCCATCGACGGCGACATCAACGTGAAGCCGCGCGCGACCAGCCTCGCGCCTTCGACCGATCGCGGACAGCGCCCGCCGCGCGGCGCCTTCGAGCGCACCGTCGTTGCGACGCGCGAGCCCACCCGTGGCGTGCCGAGCGACGTGAAGCACACCTCCGCGCCCACGCGCGACGGGTCCGGCGGACCGGCGAAGACGGGCCGCCTCTTCGGTGGCTCGAAGCAGGAAGTGACTCGCGAGTCCGAAGGAAGCGCCGCCCGCGTCGTGGCCGCGCCGAAGCGCGGCGCTCCGGAGGTGATGCGCAATCGGCCGCCGTTCGGCACACAGAACGACGCCGTCGAGCGGGCCGAGCCTCCCAAGCCGCCGCGCTTCCACGAACCGCGCGCGCCGGCCGCGGAGCCCGACGAACGCGCGGTCAACATGAAGCCGACGGGCGAGCCGCCTCCACGACCGACCTCACAGATGCGCACGCGCCAGACCGAAGCGCAGGGCGCCGCGCCGCCGGCGACGCCGCGCGGTCACTCCGCTGAGTCACTGCAGCGCGCGCAGGAGGCGCCCGCGCCTCCGCGCAATCTCCCCGGCGAGCCCGCGAACCGCGTGTTCCGCGGTCGCACCGTCGAGCCGCCGCACAACGAGGCGCCGCCGCCGGCGGCTCCGCAGCAGCACGGTTCGCAGCAGCACGGCGGTCAGCAGCACTCTGCGCAGCCGCAGGTGAAAACGCGCGAGCAGCCGCACGCTCAGGACGGCGGGCAGGGCGGCCCGCACGGGGACCACTTCCGCTAGCTCAGCAGCAGCGTCCCCGCCGCGCGGCCGCGTCGCTGAGTGCCGCGCGCGCGTCGTGCGCGCTCGAACCGTGAGCCGCGGGCGCAGGGATTCCGACGAAGCCGCGCGCGAACGCCGCGAGCGCGGCCGCGGCGCGCGCGAGCCAGCGCGCCGCGCTCACGAGGCCTCCGCCGCGCGCGTCGCCCGCGCGGGGGCGATTCCGGGTCCGCGCAGCACGCGCCACCAGACGCGCGCCGCGTCGAGCACGACGATCGCGACCAGCGCCATGAACAGGGCGGTGATCGCCGCATCGAGCCGGTTGTTGAAGATCAACGTGTGCGTCTCGCCGACCTTCTCGGGCGCGACCGCGCCCTGCGCGAGCTGAGTCACGAGATGCTCGGCCTGCGCGAGGAATCCGATGCGCCGATCGGGATGAAAGATCTTCTGCCAGCCAGCCGTCATCGTCACCGTGAGCAGCCACGCGAGCGGCGCGAGCGTCAGCACAGCGAACCTCGGCCGCTCCGATTTCACGAACAGCGTCGTCGCGAGCGCGAGCGCGGTCGCGGCCAGCAGCTGATTCGCGATCCCGAACAGCGGCCAGAGTGAGTTGATCCCGCCCAGCGGATCGATCACGCCCTGATACAAGAAGTAGCCCCAGCCGGCGACGATCATCCCCGACGCGAGCAGGTTCGCGGGCAGCGAGCTCGTGCGCCCGAGCGGCGTCCAAAAGTTCCCGAGCAGGTCCTGGATCATGAAGCGCCCGACGCGCGTGCCGGCGTCGAGCGTCGTCAGGATGAACAGCGCCTCGAACGTGATCGCGAAGTGGTACCAGAGAGCGCGCGCGGTCTCGCCGCCGAGCGAGCGCGAGAAGATCTCGGCCATGCCGACGGCGAGGCTGGGCGCGCCGCCGGTGCGCGAGAGCAGGGTGGTCTCGCCGATCGATCGAGTCAGTGACTCGAAGGCGGCGCCGTCGAGCGGGAAACCCCAGCCGGTGATCGTAGCGGCGGCCCCGGCGACGTCGGTGCCGATGGACGCGCTGGCCGAGTTGATCGCGAAATATACACCTGGCTGCATGATCGCCGCCGAGAGCAGGGCCATGACCGCCACGAAGCTCTCCATCAGCATCGCTCCGTAACCGATCATGCGCGCGTCCGATTCGCGGTCGAGTAGCTTCGGCGTCGTGCCGCTCGAGATCAGCGCGTGGAAGCCCGACATCGCCCCGCACGCGATCGTGATGAAGCAGAACGGGAAGAGCTTCCCGGCGAACACCGGCCCGGTTCCGTCGATGAAGCGAGTGAGCGCGGGCAGGTGCACCGCGGGTCGCACCCAGAGCAGCCCCACGGCGAGCAGCGCCACCGTGCCGATCTTGATGAACGCCGAGAGATAGTCGCGCGGCGCGAGCAGCAGCCACACCGGGAGTACGCTCGCGACGAATCCGTAACCGATCAGCGCGAGCGCGAGGCTCTTCTTGTCGAGATCGAACCAGACGCGCAGCGCCTCGCTCTCGCCGACCCAGCGCCCGCCGACGACCGCGAACAGCACGAGGGCGACACCGATCAGTGACGCCTCGAGCACGCGCCCCGGGCGGATGCGCACCATGTACACGCCCATGAACAGCGCGATCGGGATGGTCGCGCCGACGGTCGACGTCGCCCATGGGCTCCCGAACATCGCGTTCACGACCACCAGGCCGAGCACGCCGATCAGGATCACCATGATCGCGAGCACGCCGGTCAGCGCAGCCGCGCCGCCGACCGGGCCGATTTCCTCGCGCACCATCTGGCCGAGACTCTTGCCGTTGCGGCGCAGCGAGCCGACCAGGATCGTGAAGTCCTGTACCGCGCCGCCGATCACGACGCCGATCAGGATGTAGAGCAGGCCGGGCAAGTAGCCGAACTGCGCCGCGAGGATCGGGCCGACCAGCGGACCCGGGCCCGCGATCGCCGCGAAGTGGTGACCGAACACGACCCAGCGGTTCGTCGCGACGAAGTCCTTGCCGTCCGCGAGCCGGTGCGCAGGAGTCACGCGCGAGTCGTCGAGGCGCAGCGCGCGCGCCGCGAGAAATGCCGAGTAGAAGCGGTAGGCGACCGCGTACGTGCACAGCGCGGCGACGAGGAACCACGCGCTCGAGATCGGCTCGCCGCGCGCGGTCGCGATGACCGCGAGCGCGCCCGCGCCCGCGAGCGCCACGGCGGACCAGACCAGCGCCTTCACGAGCGGCATGCCGCGATTCTACCGGTTCGCGTTGGCCTTCGCGGCGATGACTCTCGCGCGCACATCGCTCGCTTCGCTCATGGTCGCAGTAATGGCGGTCGCGTGCAGCGGCTGGAAGGAGACGCTGCGCAGCGGCACCTACCCGCCGAGCTTCGAGTACATCTCGAGTGAACAGCTCGACTCGGTGATGTGGCAGATGGCTCGCGACACGCGCGACCTCGAGCAGATCCTCGCGCAAAACGGGGCGGTATCGGACGCGGATCGGCGACAGGTGCTCGCGCTCCTCGCAGCCGTCTACGACGAGAGCGGGCGGCTCGGCTCCGAGGGAACGCGCACCAATCACCCGATGCTCGACGACGACCGCGACCGGTTCCGCGCCGACGTGGCGACGGCGCGCCACGGCGTCGAGTCCGAGCCGCCGAGCTACAGCCTCGCGCGCACGGTTTCCGCCGCCTGCGTCCACTGTCACAACCGCTCGATGCACTAGTCCGACGCGTGCGACAATCGCGGCGCACGAGAGTGCGGGAGGGCGCGATGCGGGACGTGGCAGGGCGAGTCGCCGTCATCACCGGCGGCGCGAGCGGCATCGGCCGCGGCATGGCCGAGGTGTTTGCGGCGGCGGGCATGAAGATCGTGCTCGCAGACGTCGACGAAGCGCGCGTGGTCGAGACCGCGCGTGCGCTCCAGGAGTCGGGTGCGGAGGTGCTGCCCGTGCGCACCGACGTCTCGAAGCAGACCGAGGTCGACCTACTCGCGCGGCGCACGCTCGACAAATTCGGCGCGGTCCACGTGGTGTGCAACAACGCGGGCGTCGCGCACGGCGGCGTGCCCACGTGGGAGAGCACGCTCCACGACTGGGAGTGGATCGTGGGCGTGAACCTGATGGGCGTCGTGCACGGCGTGCGCGCATTCACGCCGCTCTTGCTCGCTCAGGGCGGCGAGGGTCACATCGTCAACACGGCGTCGATGGCCGGCCTCATCAGCGGCGCGGGCAACGCGCTCTACGGCGTGACCAAGCACGCGGTCGTCGCGCTCTCGGAGGCGCTCTTCAACGAGCTGCGCGCGGCGCATGCGGCCGTACGCGTTTCGGTGTTGTGTCCCGGCTGGATCAACACCGAGATCATGCGTTCGTCGGAGCGCAATCAGCCCGAGGCCGTGCGCAGTCACCGGCCGGAAACGCGCACGAGTCCGGAATCCGAGATTCGCCGCAAGCAGGTCGAGAGCATGCTCGCCGCGGGCCTCTCCCCGGTGAAGGTCGGCGAGCTCGTGCTCGCGGCGATTCGCGAGGAGCGCTTCTGGATCCTGAGTCACCCCGAGTGGAAGGGCGCGATCCGCCACCGCCTGGAGAACGTGCTCGAGGAGCGCGACCCGACGCCGGTGAATCTCCTGCGGCGCTAGCGCGCGCTCATTTCTTTGCCCAGGGCAGCGGCTGCGGCGGCGGCAGCGCGGCGTAGGCCGGATGACTCGGCGCGCCGTGGGAGAGCTCGAGGACGTAGATCAACGGCGGGAACGCGATCGCCTGCCGGCCGTTGATCAAGAGCAACGGTGTGCCCTCGATCCCGTGCGCGACCGCCCAAGCGATGTCGTCCTGCAACGTCTTCTCCGTCTCCGGCGAGCGCGCGCACGCTTCGAGCTGCTCGCGCGCGCCCATCGGCTTCGCGAGCTCCCAGAGCTTCTCCTCGGTGAGCCCCGTCTGATTCTCGAACAGCGAGCCCACGAACTCGAACTCACCCGGTATTCCCTCCGCGCAGATCTGTACGCGCGCGGCGAGACAGCGGATCGGCGTGCTGTCGCCGCGCTGAATGGCCGAGTTACAAGACGAGTCGAGCGGATATTGATGCGGCGCGAGCGCGAACGCGTCCGGACCGAAGTGCTTTCGGAGCTCGATCAGAATCTCGTGCATCTGCGCGCAGTGACTGCACAGCGTGTCGGTGAATTCGGTGATCTGTAGGCGCGCGTTCGCGGGGCCGATCACGGTGCGCGCGGGCGGCGGCGTGATCACCGGCTCGGCTGCGTACGCCGCGAGCGTGCTCGAGAGGAGCTGCTTCGCGTCCGCCGGCAAGCTGGCGACGAAGCGCACGATCTCGCGCTCGTCCGCGCTGGCGCCCGCTGGCTCGGGAAGTGACTGCATCGCCTTCGCGCCCGACGCGGCCAAGCTCTGCGGGGTGCGCCTGCCGGGAACGATGAGCAGCGCGAACGCGAGCGCGAGCACGCCGGCGACGAGCGGCGCGGCGCGCGCGAGCTGCGCGAGCGGCGGAAGACCGAGGCCGACGAAACAAACCGCCGCATACGCGAGCACGAGCACGTAGGTGAGCCCGCAGGTCGAGCAGAAGTGACCGAACAGAAGCGAGGCGGTGAGGAGCCCGACCACGCCCAGAGCGCCGCCTGCTGCGGTGAGCAGCGTGCCCGCGACCCAGGGCTCCGCGACCCGTCGGCGCGCGATCCGAGTGCGCGCGACCAGCGGCAGCGCGAGCGCTGCGATGCCCCAAGCGACGCCCCACGCCGCTACCGGCAGGCCGGTGCGCGCGTGCACCGCGCTCGCGAACGGAGAGTCCCAGACCTCCGCGCAGTGTCCGCCCCCGGGCCCGCAGATGATGTCGCCGCCGCTGCGCGCGACGACGAGCTCGTACCACTGGAACAGCGCCCAGCCCGTGTGGACCAGCGCGATCGCGGCGGCGATCCAGAGTGCCCGACTCTGTCGCGCCGACTTCCCGGCAGCAGTTCGCGATTCGGTCATCGCGGGACGCTAGCGAACTCGGCGTGATTGACGCCCGCCGCCCGGAGTGGGAGGCTCGCGAGCCGTGGCGAAGCGCGCGGCGCGGCTCAGCGCACAGGAGATCGAGACGGCGCTGCGCGCCCTGTCCGGTTGGTCTCTGGCGGACGGCAAGCTCCACCGCGAGCTCAGCTTCGCGAACTTCAGCGCGGCCTTCGGCTTCATGACCCGCGTCGCGCTCGCGGCGGAGGCGGCCGATCACCACCCGGACTGGTCGAACGTCTGGAATCGCGTCGTCGTGGATCTGCACACGCACGACGCGGGCGGCATCACGGAGAAGGATGTCGCACTCGCGCAGCTGATCAGCGAGCTCGCGGCGTAACTCGATTGCGCCCGACGAACGTTCGCTACGGGGCGGTCGCGTTCACTCTGGGCATGATCGCGATCGCGTATCTCGACCGCGTCTGTATCTCGACGGCGGCGCCGTCGATGCAAGCCGAGCTCGGGCTGTCGGATCCGCAGATGAGCATCGTGTTCAGCGCCTTCACCCTCAGTTATGCGCTGTTCGAGGTGCCGAGCGGCTGGCTCGCCGATCGCTTCGGCGCGCGGCTCGCGCTCTCGCGCATCGTCGTGTGGTGGTCGGCGATGACCGCGGCGACCGGCCTCGCGTCGGGCTTCGGCGCGCTCGCCGCGGTGCGCTTCCTGTTCGGCATCGGCGAAGCGGGCGCGTTCCCGGCGACGGCGCGCATCTACGCGCGCTGGCTTCCGGTGCGCCTGCACGGGCGACTCTTCGGCGTGTTGCTCGCGGCGGCGGCGCTCGGCGGCGCGGCCACGCAGCCGCTCGTGGTCGCGCTGCTCTCGCGCATCGGCTGGCGCATGTCGTTCGCCGTGTTCGGCGTCGTCGGTCTGGTCTGGTCGGCGGCGTTCTGGCTCTGGTTCCGCGACGACCCACACGAGCACCCCGGCGTGAACGCCGCCGAGCTCGAGCTGATCGCGGCGGGTGGCGCCTCGAAGGCGCCGCACGCGCCGGTGCCTTGGCGCGCGCTGCTGCGCAATCGAACACTCGTCGCGCTGTGCGCGATGTACGTCGGCGCGATCTACGGCTGGTACTTCTATCTCACTTGGTTGCCGACCTATCTGATGCGCGCGCGGGGCTTCGATCTCGCGCAGGTCGGCTGGCTCGCGTCACTGCCGCTGCTCGGCATCGCCGGCGGCGTGCTCGCAGGCGGCTGGCTCAGCGATCACCTGCGACCCCGGCTCGGCCTGCGCCTCGGGTCGTGTCTCCCAGGCCTGGTCGGCTTGCCGCTCGCGGCGCTCTCCGTGGCGAGCGCCGCGTGGGTCGGCGACGCGTTCACGGCCGCGGTCTTGCTGGCCTGCGCCGCGGGCTTCGCGGGCGCGGGAATCTCCCCGGCCTGGGCGATCTGCGTCGAGATCGGCGGGACTCACTCGGCGGTCGTGAGCGGCGCGATGAACACCTTCGGGAATCTCGGCGGCGCGCTGTGTCCCGTCGTCGTCGGCTTCTGCGTCGACCGCTTCCACTCGTGGACCCTGCCGCTGTTCAGTATCTCGTTTCTGTATCTCGCGGCGGGCGCCTGCTGGCTCGCGGTCGATCCCACGCACAAGATCGAGACGAGCGCGAGCTAGGGCTTCGGGGCGATCTCGAGCTCGATCACGGTGGCGTCCGGATCGAGCTCGCGCTCGGGAATCTGGATCGCGACCTCGCCGAGCGGGTCGGAGTTGAACATGCGGTCGAGCACCGACGTGCGCGTGTCGAACTCGAGTGCGCGGCCGCTCGCCAAGACGCGCGCCGCGCGTACGCGCTTGATCGGCACGCCGCGCACCGTCACGCTGTCGTAGGGCCGCATCAAGAGGTGCAGGTAGATGCGATCGCCGCGCCGCGTCGACGGGCCGTAGAACTGCCACGGCTCGAGCCCGGGGAGTGAGTCGTGGATGCTCGCGGCGTGGGCGTCCATCCAGCGCGCGAGCGCGTCGAGCCGCTGGGTCTGCTCGACGGGCAGCGAACCGTCCGCCGTCGGACTCACGTTGAGCAACAGGTTCCCGCCGCGGCTCGCGACCTCGCACAGGACGTGCACCAGCGCGCGCGCCGACTTGTAGCGCGCGTCGTCGGGCGCGAACCCCCAGCTCTCGTTCATCGTCATGCACGTCTCCCAGCGGCGCTCGGGCGGAACCGGCGGGATGAACTGCTCGGGCGTATCGAAGTCACCCTCGCCCGGCAGGCGGTCGTTCAGCAGGATCTCGGGCTGGAGCTCGCGCGCGAGCGCGGCGAAATCCTTGGCGCGCCACTCCTGTGGGGATCGCTCCCAGCCGCCGTCGAACCAGAGCACGTCGATGCGGCCGTAGCCCGTGAGCAGCTCGCGGAGCTGCGCGAACTGGAACTCGAGGAAGCGCGCCCACTGCGCGTCGCTGGGACGCGGCACGCGGCCGAACCGGTAGGGGCGATGCTCGTCGCGGAAGCGCGGGTAGTCCGGATGATGCCAGTCACAGAGCGAGAAGTAGAGGCCGACGCGCAGCTCATTCTCGCGCGCCGCGTCGACGAACTCGCGCACGAGGTCACCGCGGTACTTCGAGTCCGCGATCGAGAGCTGGCCAGTCGCAGTCGGCCAGAGTGCGAAGCCGTCGTGGTGCTTGGCGGTGAGCACCGCGTAGCGCATGCCCGCGCGGCGCGCGCGCGCCAGCCAGTCGCGGGCGGCGCCGGGGCGCGGGGCGAAGCTCGCGGCGCTGGCGTGATACTCGTCCGCGGGAACGTCGGCCGAGCCCGGCAGCGCCGCCACGCCGCCGACGAGCGGCCACGAGAGCTCGACGCCGCGCTGCGACGAGTGACCCCAGTGCACGAACATCCCGAAGCGCGCGCCGTCGAACCAATTCGCCATCTAGCGCTCGAACCGGTGCCACAGGTCGGCGTCGGTCTGCACGCCGAGGATCGCGCGCGCGGCGTTCACGCCCGAGGTCACCACGCCGTAGACGCCGCCGCCGGGCTGCGCCCAATGGCCGGCGAGATACAGGCCTGGAAGCGGCGTCGCGTTCGCCGGCCGTCCGGGGCCGATCTGGTCCGGGCCGAGCGACCAGCCGTAGATTGCGCCGTCGCTGTTCCGTGTATAGCGCTCGAGCGTGCGCGGCGTGCCGCCCTCCGCGAAGACAGTGTGCGCGCGCAGCCCAGGAAAGCGTGTCTCGGCCGCGGCCAGCATGCGCTCGACGTACGCTTCCTTTTCGCGGCGCCAGACCCGCGCCGCGCCGTAGGGCACGAGCGCCGTCAACACCAGGAGGTGTACGCCCTCGGGCGCGAGGCTCGGGTCGGCCAAGGTCGGCACGGTCGCGCTCCACCACACGGGCCGGCCCGCGAGCGTGGAAGCAAACGCGTCGTCGTGATTCCAGGTCTCGTAGACGAACGTCTCGTGCGTCGCGCCTAGACGCCGCAAGTCGAGATCGGTCGCCGCGTAAGTCACGAACGCCGAGACCGACGGCTCGAGGCGCGCGAGCGCGCGCCGCCAGCGCGCGGGGAAGCGAGCCTCGCCGCACAGCTCCTCGACGGTCTGGCGCAGGTCCGCGTTGGAGATCACGACAGGCGCAGCGATGCGTTGCCCGTTCTCGAGCACGATGCCCGCGGCGCGGCCCGCAACGACCGCGATGCGGCGCACCGGGCTGCGCAGCAGGACTTCGCCGCCCTCGCGTTCGACCGCGCTGGCCAGCGCGCGCGCCAGTCGCTGGAAACTGCCCTTGCAGTAGAACGCCCCCTCGGCCGCGTACGAGAGCAGCATGGTCGCGAAATACAGGAACGAGACGCGCGACGGCGGCAGGCCGAGATACGGCCAGAACGTCGCGAAGACCGCCTTCGCGCGCGCATCGTCGAGGTGCTCGTCCATGACCCGCGCCAAGGTCGCGCGCCGGTAGCGGAGCAGCGTCGGGAAGTGACCCGGCGCGCGCATCACGTCGAAGGGCGAGGCGAGCTCCGCGGCTCGCCGCGCTTCGTCGCGGATCGCGAGACACTCCGAGACGAGATCCTCGAGACCCTTGCGCTCGGCGGGGAACGCGGTCGCGTGACTCGCGATGAACTCGTCGAGGCCGGCGCGCGCCCGCAGCTCGAAGCCGGGATACACGGCGGTGTAGAGCGGATCGATGCGCGCGAACTCGAGCTCGTCGCGCGCGCCCACCGACTGCAGCACGCGGTGCAAGAGCCCCCCGCCTTCGAACGCCGTGGGCTCACAGCCACCGACCAGGTGTACGGCGGAGTCGAACGTGAACTGCCCGCGCC
Source organism: bacterium (assembly GCA_041498295.1). Taxonomy (GTDB): domain Bacteria; phylum Myxococcota_A; class UBA9160; order SZUA-336; family SZUA-336; genus VGRW01. The sequence goes on from JBGQIB010000039.1 coordinate 10,268, forward strand.
GGAACGCGTGCGCGTACCCGCCGGGCCGATCGTGGCGCTCCGCGACGAGCACGTGCTTGCCCGCGCGCGCGAGCAGCGCGGCGGCGGTCAGGCCGCCCAGACCGCTCCCGACGACGATCGCGTCGTAGCGGTCGTGGCGCGCCTCGCGCCGGAATCTCACCGGACGCTGAACTCGGCGGGATCGTTTCCGGCCAGCCCGTACTTCAGCATGAAGTCGACCATGTACATGCTGTAGCGGCTGTCGGTCGCCTCGCCGGTGAAGACGCGCGGAAGGTGCTTGCGAAAGTGCCAGTCGGTCATGCGCCCGAGCCACGTGTGGCGCACGTACTCACCCACCTTGAACAAGGTGAACAGGCGCCCGCTGTAGTACGCGTCGACGATGCGCGACCAGTCGTCGAGGTTCGTGATCACGCGCGACTCGTAGCGCCGGAACGCGCGGCTCGAGCCGTCGCGAATCGCGGCCGCCAGCGAGCGCGCGCCGTCGAGCGCGAGCAGGGTGCCGCTCGAGAGCACCGGATCGATGAAGCCGAACGCGTCGCCGCACAGCGCCCAACCGGGACCCGCGCCGCGCGTCGCGCGCAGCTGGTAGTTCGTGTAGCGCACGACGGGAGTCACTCGCTCTGCTTTCTCGCCCCACTGCCGCGCGCTCTCGTCCTTGCGCAGGAAGTTGTCGTACTGCTCCTCGATCGTCGCGCCGAACTTCACGATGTATTCCGACGGAGTCACGATCCCGACCGACACGCGCCCGGGCAGCGGAATGCGCCACGCCCAGCCGCGCTCGAGCCGATCGGCGTGCACGTTCCCGGGCAGCACCGTCTGGACGCCGGTGCAGTGCGCGTGGAGCGCGGTGTCCTTGCGCGGCCCTTCGACGGTGTCGAGCGCGAGCAGGCGCGCGAGCGCGCGCGCGCGGCCGGTTGCGTCGACGACCAGGTCGGGCGCGCCGCCGAGCGCGCTGCGCGCGGCCTCGAGTGTCTCGGGCGCGAGCCGGATCCGATCCGACTCGCCGTCGCGCTCGAAGCGCGCCGACTGATCGATGCGCAGCGCGCCGACGCGCTCCGCCGCCGCGACGATCGACGCGTCGAACAAGTCGCGCGGCACGTTGTACGCGTAGGGCGTTTTTGCGCCGCGCCGGTCCGCGAAGCGGAAGCTCACCTGCATGATGGGATGAAACGTGAACGTCGCGCCCGGCTTGTACATGCTGTACGCCGCGACCTCGTCCTCGATCCCGAGCTCCTGCAGGAAGGGAATGACCGCGGGCACGAGCGACTCGCCGACGATGATCGGCGGCCGCTTGCCGCGCGTGAAGAACGCGGCGCCGATGCCCGCACGCCGCAGGTAGGCCGCCAGCGCTGCGCCCGAAGGTCCGCCGCCGACGATCGCGACTCTGCGGATCCGTGCCCCCATCCGAGCGGCACGATAGACGAGCGAGGGCAGGCTTTCAACGCGTCTTGACAATCCGCTCGAAGCGGTGCGAAACACCCCGACAGATGAACTGGACCCGCGAAGCGCTGACGGATCGCGTCTACGAGATTCTGCGCGGGGACCTGCTCAGCGTCGGCGACGAATTCACGCCGCGCTCGAACCTGATCGAGGCGGGCCTCGACTCCCTGGCGGTGACGCAGCTCCTGCTCGCGATCGAAGAGAGTACGGGCGTCTGGGTCGACGAGAGCTTGCTCACGGAGGAGACGCTCGCGAGCGCGGAAAGCCTCGCGGCCTGTGTCCATGCCCAAATCGCGCGCGCCTGATCGCGTCCCGCTGACCGGGGCCGACTGTTTTCTGCGCGCGTTCGATCTCGAGGTGCGCCGCAAGTCCGGCGCGAGTCACCTCTCGCAGCTCGTCCTGCGCTTGGGACCGGGCTTCGACTCGAGCGTACTCGCGAAGTTGATTGCGGAGATCGCGGCGGCGCAGCCGATCCTGCGCGCGCCGATCCGCCGGCCGTTCGGCGTCCTGCCGCCGGAGTTCCGGCTCGATCTCGCGGCCCAGGCGAAGCTGCCGCGCGTGGAGGTTCACGACGCTCCGCGCTCGCTGGGCGAGCCGCCGCTCCCCCCGCTGTTCGCGGAGCGCCTGAACGGGCGGCTCGACGGGCGCCGCGGTGAGCTGCTGCGCTGCGACGTCGTGCGCTACGAGGGCGGCGCGGCCGGCAGCGACGTCGCGTTCACGTGGCTGCACATGCTGCTCGACGGCTCGGGCAGCGAGCGCTTCGTGCGTTGGCTCGACGAAGTGGGGCAGGGCGCGCGCTCCGCCGCGGAGCTGCCCGACGAGCCGCCGACTGACTCGGCCGCCCAGACGCCGCCCGCGGGCGCGGCTCGCATGCGAACCGCGGGGGCCCGTGGTGAGCAGGCGCTGCGCTGGCGTACGCGCATGCGTTCGTTCGCGTCGCGCGCGCCCCGCTCGCTCGCGGGTCCGCTCGCGCGCACGCCGCAGCGGCTCGAGGTCGATCTAGCGACGTTCACGCGCGAGGAGACGGCGCGCATCGGCGCGCGCGCGCGCAAGCTCGCGGGCTTTCTCACGCCGATGCTGTTCTATCTCGCCGCGAGCGTGCGCGCACACCGCTCGGTGTTCCAGCTGCGCGGCATCGACCCGCGCAGCTTCGTGGTGCCTTTGCCCGTGAATCTGCGAGCGAAGGGCGCGGCTGGGTCGCTCTTCGGCACGCGTGTCTCGCTGCTCTGGTTCCAAGTCTTGCCCGAGTCCTGCTCCGGGCTCGAGGACTTGCTCGCGGAGCTGAAGGCGCAGCGCCTCGCTGCGATCAAGGAGGGCATGGTCGAGGCCGGCAGCGCCGCGATGGACTTCGCGCGCTGGCTTCCGCGCTCGGCCTACGCGCGCATGGCGCGGCGCTCGTTCGGCGGCGAGCTGTGCTCGTTCTTCTTCGCCTACACCGACGAGTTTCTTCCCGGGATGACGTCGTTCCTGGGTGCGCCGATCCACAACGCCTTTCACGCGCCGTCGGTGCCGCCGTCCCCCGGCTCGGGCGCGATCTTCTCGCTGCGTGACGGTCGCTTGAACTTCTCGCACGTGCGCCAGGCGGGCGTATTCTCGGGCTTCGAGCTGGTGCGCTTCCGGCGCAGCCTGCGCGCGGATCTGCTCGGGGAAGCGGAGTGACTCGCGCGGAGACGTGCGACGTCGCGGTGATCGGCGGCGGGAGCGCGGGCGTCGCAGCCGCGGTCTCGGCGGCGCGCGCGGGCGCGCGCACCTGGCTCGTGGAGAAGAGCGACCGCTTGGGCGGGAACGCCGCGCACGCACTGGTGCACACGATTTGCGGGCTCTACTACGCGGCGGACGAGGGCGACCCGCTGCTCGCGCACGCTGGAATTCCCGCGGAGCTCGCGCGCCGTCTCTCGGCCGGCGCTGGCGCCGCGCATCCGGAGCGGGCGGGCCGCGTCTGGTACCTGCCCGTGCGCCCCGACGCGCTCTCGGCGACCTACGCAGAGCTGTGTCGCGAAGCTCGCGGGCTCGAGCTGCACCTTGGCGCGGAGCTCTCCGGCGCCGAGTTGGGGCCCGACGCGTCCTCGGAGTCACTGCTTCGCCTGCGCGACGCTCACGGGACGGCGGAGCTGCGCGCGTCGGTCGTCATCGACGCGAGCGGCGACGCAGCCGCGGCCGCGCTCGGCGGCGCGGGCACCGACATGGCCCCGCCCGACGAGCTGCAGTGCCCCTCCTACGTCTTCCGCATCGAGGGCGTCGACACGTCGCAGCTTGTCGGCTTCGCGCGCCTGCAGCTCGGCGCCGCGCTCGCAAGCGGCGTGCGCGGCGGGCAGCTGCCGCGCGGCGCCGACGCGATCGTCGTGCGGGCGAGCGGCCGGCGCGGCGAAGTCTTCGCGACCTTGAATCTGCCGCGCCCTCTGCACGAAGTCTGGGCGCCGCTCGATGCGGAGTGTGTCGCGCGCCTCGAGCGCGGCGCGCGCGAAGCGGCGGAGGCGATCGCGCGCTTCCTGCGCGAGACACGGCCCGCGTTCGCGGGCGCGACTCTGGCCGAGCACCCGCGCCGGCTCGGCGTGCGCGAGACGCGGCGCGTGCAGGGGCTCGTGCGAGTCACGGCCGACGACGTGCTCGCGGGCCGGCGCCGCGACGACGAGGTCGCCCTCTCGACCTGGCCGATCGAGCTCTGGCAGGACCATCGCCGGCCGATCTTCGAGCAGCCCGCGGGGGCCTGCTCGATCCCGCTCGGCGCGCTGATCTCGCGCACGCATCCGCGCCTCGGCATGGCGGGCCGCTGCATGTCCGCCACGCACGAAGCGCACGGCGCGCTGCGAGTGATCGGCACTGCACTCGCCACGGGCGAGGCGATCGGCTGCGCCGCGGCGTTCGCCGCGGACCGCGGTAAGGCGCTCGAGGAAGTTGCGCCGTCGTCGGTTCGCTCTCAGACTCGCGCCGGATGAGCGACACGGTCCTCGACTTCATCCGCGCGCACGCGGCGCGGGCGCCAGAGCACGAGGCGCTCGTCGCCGCGCGCGCCGGCGCTACACCGGAACGGATCAGTTACGGCGAGCTCGTCGCGCGCGTGGACGCGCTCGCGGCGCGCCTGCGCGGCGCAGGGGTGGGCCGCGCGCAGCGCTGCGGGCTGGTCGCGCGCCAGGGGACGGGCTTCATCGAGCTCGCGCTCGCGATCCTCGCGGCGGACGCATGTCTCGTGCCGATCGCGGAGGACCACACGGGCCCGGTGCTCGAGTCGTTCGCCGAGCGCGCGCGGCTACACTGGATCGTGTTGGAGCGCGACGCGGGGGCGGGGCGCTTCGAGCTGGTCGCGCGCGCCGAGGTTCCGCCCGTCGACGGCAAGCGCGAGCGCGACTTCGCCGGCCTGCGCCCAGCGTATCTGCGTTTCACGTCGGGCACCACGAGTCGGCGCAAGGGCGTGATCCTCGGGCACGCGGCGATCCTCGCGCGCCTCGCCGCCGCGAACCGAGGGCTCGGCGTCGGGCCGAGCGAGCGCATTCTGTGGCTGCTGCCGATGGCGCACCACTTCGTGGTATCGATCCTCTTGTACCTGAGACATGGCGCGACGATCCTCTTGCCCGCCGGCGCGCTCGCGCGTCCGATCCTCGAGCTCGCCGCCGCGGAGCGCGCGACTTTGCTGTACGCCTCGCCGTATCACATGAGCTTGCTCGCGAAGGACGCCTCGGGGCTCGGGCTTCCCGAGCTGCGGCTCGCGGTGTCGACGGCGGAAGGGCTGCGGGCCGACATCGCGCGCGCGTTCGCGGCGCGCTTCGGCCGTCCGGTGGCGCAGGCGCTCGGCATCATCGAGGTCGGGCTACCCGTATTGAACGTGCGCGCGGCCGAACGGAAGCCCGACTCACTCGGCCGGCCGCTGCCCGACTACGACGTCTGGCTGCGCGGCGAAGACGGCCAGCCAGTCGCGCCCCCCACGTCGCCCGACAAGACGGGCGAGATCTGCATTCGCGGCCCGGGGTTCTTCGACGCCTATCTCGATCCCTGGACTCCCGCGCGCGAGGTGCTGGAGCCCGACGGATTCCGCACCGGCGATCAGGGCTACTTCGACGCGGACGGCGAGCTATATCTCGTCGGACGGCGCGCGAACCGCATCAACATGGCGGGCATGAAGTTCTTCAGCGAGGAGGTCGAGGCGGTCCTCGACGCTCATCCCGGCGTGCGCCGCAGCCGCGTGCTCGCGCGCGAGCACGCGCACTTGGGGGAGATCCCGATCGCGGAGGTCGAGCCCGCAGACGCGTCGCATCCGCCGACCCGCGCCGAGCTCACGAGTCACTGCCGCGCGCAACTTCCTGCGTACAAGGTCCCGCGCGAGTTCCAGATCGTCGAATCACTCCCCGAGACGGCAACCGGGAAACTCGCGCGCCGCGCCGCTCGGGACAGCCTCGACCGTCAGTGACCGGCAGCCAGCGGCGTCGCACTCACTGGTGCCAGGGTCGACTCGTAGCCGCAGTCACGCGCCGAGATGTGGATCACGCCGTCCGCGTCGCGAATCACGCTGCGCGCGTCCAGTGCGGGGTCTTCGACGATCAGGAAGTGAGCGCGGTGCACGTCGCGCAGCACGTTCTCGGGCGGCACCGAAAGGGCGGGGCCGAGATAGGACTGGGCCCAGGTCTCCACGCCGATCTGCGTGACACCGAAAGCCTTCGTGCCGAACCTCGTGAGTCCGAGGAGGACGAGCTTCGGCCCGATCTTCTGCATTACGAGGCCGAACGACTCGTCGACGCCATCTCCGACCACGCGGATTTGCTCGTGGATGACCCAGTCGCCCTCGATCTCGTTCGTCGAGCGCAGGCCGCCGGGACAGCTCCCGAGCTTGGGCAGCGCGAGCGCGGCGAGTGGCGCCGGCGGCACGATCGTCTTGCATCCGAAGCCCAGCGCGAGCGTGGCGCAGACGAGCGCCGGCCTACGCATGCGGCGCCTCCTTCGGCCCGACGCGCAGCAGCAGCAGAGACACCGGCGCGAGCATGAGCGCCAGCGTGATTCCAATCCCGGTCGTGAGTCCGATCGCGCGCAGCGGTGGCTGACTCGAGATGGCGAGCGTGCCGAAGGAGAGCACCGTGGTGAGACAGCAGAGGATGCACGAGACCAACGTCGCGCCGAATTCCGAGCCCTCTTCGGCGCTGTCGACGATGAAGATACCGTAGTCGACCCCCATGCCCATGACGATCAATAGACTCACCGCGTGCAACAGGTTCGTCTCGACACCGGCGAGCGCGAAGCCGGACAGCACGATGATCGGCACGAGCAGCGAGGGCAGGAACGCGGCGGTCGCGCGCCGCCAGTCGCGGTAGCGCGCGATCAGGAGCAGCATCACGAACGCGCTGCCGAACGCGATCTGGCGCAGTGTCTGATCCCGGAAGCGCCCGTAGATCTCGTTCAGGAACGTGCGCTGTTCGAAGAAGTGCACGTCGGGAAGATCCGCGAGCGCGGCGCGCAGCGCGTCGGGGTCTTGCAGGCCGCGCAGGTAGGTGATCACGGCGGTGCGGCTGTCGAGTTCGAGCACGAGCGAGCTCGCGAGCTCGCCGAGCGGCGACGCGCGCAGCTCGGCGAGCGAGAGCGGCGGCGGCGGCGCGGCGAGCGCAGCCGCGAACGGCGCGGTCGTGCCAGGCCGGAAGCCCGCGCTCGTGAACGCCGCTTCGAGGCGCGCGGGCAGGTCGGGGCTCGCGCGCAGGAGCGCGAGGTTGCGTTCCTGCAGCTCGCGCGTGAGGAACGGCCCGTGCAGCGAGCGCACGCCGTCGAGCTTGCCCGCGCGGATCAGCCCAGTGAGTCGCGCATACACCACTTCGTTCTTCGCGACCGCGGTCTCCGCGTCCGGGCCGAGCGCGAGTACGAAGCGGCCGGTGTCGAAGTTCGAGACGCGCTCGCGCACGCGCGTATCCTCGGCCTGCAAGACCGGATTGAGTTGCGAGATGCTCGAGAGGTTGTCGTTCCAGCGCAGCTTCGGCAGCGCGATCACGCCGAGGACGAGCACTGCCGCGGGCACGAGCGCGAGCGCACGGCGGTGCTCGTGCAGCGCGAGCACGTGCGGCTCGAGCCAGCGCGCGAGCCCCGCGGACACCGGCTGGAGCTTCCGCCGGCGTGGCAGCAGATCTGGCAACAAGAGCAGCGAGGTGACGACTGCGGCTGCGACGCCGATGGTCGAGAACACGCCGAGCTCTCTGAAGCCGCGGAACGAGGTGAACGCCATGCCGGCGAAGCTCGCGATCGTCGTGAGCGCGGCCATGATGAGCGAGAGCGCGAGGCGCCGCGCCGCGCTCCACGGCGACTCGGCGCGATCCGACAGGCTCCACAGGATCAACACGTGCGTCGGGTAGTCGATCGTGACACCGATCAGCGACGCGCCGAAGGCGATCGTCATGCCGTCGAGGTGATCGAACAGCAAGAGCCCGAGGGCCGTCGCCACGAGCAGGCCCGCGAGGCCCGGAACCATCACGATCCCGAGCGACAGCAGCGAGCGGAAGAACAAGAGCGAGAGCAGGGCGACGCCGACACCGGACAGTGTCGAGATCCAGGACGCATCGCCGCGGATCTGCGTCTCGGCATCGACCGCGAAGCGGTTCGCGCCGCTCTGCTCGAGGACGAGATCTTGCCCGTAGCGCGTGCGCAGGCCGGCGAGCTCGCGCGCGATCGCCTCGAGCAGCGGCCGCTGCGCGGTCGAGTCGAACGCCGAGTGACGCGTCGCGAGCAGCAGCACCGCCCAGCGCCCGTCGCGCGTCGTGAACACGCCGTCGCGCATCGCCAGCGGCGTCTCGCCCGAGCGCAGCCGCTCGCTCTCCTTCTGGAACGCGCCGAGCGGGTCCTCGGGAATCACACGCTTGAGCAGCGGTGCCATGGGCAGCGCGAGTGACTCGCGCACGGCGCGAGCCTGAGCGCGCAGGCCCTCGTCCGACAAGAGCCGCGGCAGCTCCGCCTCCGGCGCGTCGGACACGAAGTACAGCCGCTTGGGGAAATACAGCTCGTACACGCTGCGCAGGAACTCCGGATCCGCGCCCGCGCGCAGCCACGCGACCTCGGGGTTCGTGCGCAGCGCCGCGGCGAGCTCGTTCGCGGCGGCGACCGCGCGCGCCGGATCCTCGGCGCCCAAGGTCAGCACCATCGTGCGCGCGAGGTCGCTGCGCGCGAGCTCGCGCGAGATCTGCGCCAGCTCCGCGCCGCGGCCGTCGGGCATGAAGTTCGTGATGTCGGTCGAGAACTCGATGTGGCTCGCGCAGTACCAGAGGAGCGCGGCTCCGAGCGCGGCCCAGGCCATGAGCCGCGCCGCGCGACTCACTTCTCGCCTCGCGGGCCGAACAGCGCGCGCGCCTCGTCCTCGCCGAACGGATGGTCGACGTCGCTTTTCTCGAAGAGCGTCTGCGTGCGGTCGCCGTCGCTCTCGACGACCTCCATCTCGTGCATGGTGGCGCCGTCGCCGCGCAGCGTGATCGAGCGCAGGAATCGGTCGAGCGGCGCGTGGCGCGGCGTGAGCCCGAGCTGCCAGCGCGCGCCCTCGGAGTGAAACTCGAGCGTGTAGATGTTCTCGAGCGCCGCGCGGTCGCCGCGCCAGAGCACGATCATGTTCTCGGCGAACGAGCGCGCGACGGGATTCCCGGAGAGATCGAAGTCGCTGCCGCCCGCCGCATCCTGAAAGCGCATGCGCCCGCCGTCGAGGACGAGGCGCGTCTCGGCCGGCTCGCGCGTGATGCGCGCGAAGCGGTCCGGCGGCGCGAAATACACCGTGCCGCGTGTCTCGAGCGGTGCATCGAGCAGCTTCAGGGTCTTGATCTCGTGGAACTCCGCCACGACACCGTGCGTGGTCGCCATGTGCTGCAGCAGGTCTTCGAGCGACAGGTTCGCGCCGGAGTCGGAGGGCGGCGTCTCCGCGCCTAGCGCGAGGACCGCGGCCGCGGCGAGCCAGAGTCGGCGCGCGTTCATGGAACGGGCGCGGCGGCGAACGGCAGCGAGCGCGCGCGCACCAGCTCGACCACGCGCGCGATGTCCGCGTCCTGGCGCCGGTCCGCGCGCAGCATCGGCACGTGCTTGCGCACCGCCTCGTGCAGCCGGCGGCTCGCGCGGCTCGGCGCCGCTGCGCGCAGGTCGAGGCACTGACACACCGCCAAGAGCGCGATCGCCGCCACCGCCTCGGACAGATCGAGGATGCGCAGCGCCTCGCGCGCGGCGATCGAGCCCATCGAGACCTTGTCCTGGTTGTGTGACTCGGTGCTGCGACTGAACGCCGCCGCGGGCATGGTCAGCTTCAGCGCCTCCGCGGTGAGCGCGGACGCGGTGACCTGCATGCCCTTGAAGCCGTGGTGTGCGTGACTGCCCTCGCCGTCGAGCGAAATCAACTCCGCCGGCAGACCCTCGCTCGTCTCGGGCCGACACAGGAGCGCGATCTGCCGGTCGAGCAGGTCGGCGACGCTCGCCACCGAGGCCTTCAGTGAGTCGAGCGCGAAGCACAGGTGACCGCCGTAGAAGTTCGCGCCGTGCAGGATCTCGTCGCTCTCGGCGTCGACGAGCGGGTTGTCGTTCGCGCCGTTCAACTCGATCTCGAGCACGCCGCGCGCGAGCTCCGCCGCGTCGAGCAATACGCCGATCACGTTCGGCGCGCAGCGGATCGAGTAGCGGTCCTGGAGCCGCGCGGGCTTGGGCAGCGGGCGCGCCGGGTCGTACTCGAGGTGCTCGCGGATCCACTTCGCGGCGCGGATCTGCCCCGGGTGCGGCTTCCACTCCGCGATGCGCGCGTCGAAGTGGCGCGGGTTCCCGCGCGTCGCCTCGCTGGCCATCGCCGTGATCGCGCAGCCGAGGCGCGCCAGGTCGAGCGCGCGCTCCCAAGCGATCGCGCCCAGCCCGGTCATGAAGCTCGTCCCGTTCACCAGCGAGAGCGTCTCTTTCAGCTCGAACTCGAGCGGGACGAGGCCGAGTGACTCGTGGGCCTCCGCGGCCTCGATGACGCGGCCGCGCAGCCGGACCTTGCCCTCGCCCGCGAGCATGCCGGCGATGTACGAGAGCGGCGCGAGATCGCCGCTGGCGCCGACCGAGCCTAGCTCGGGAATCCGCGGCAGACAGCGCGCCTCGAGCAGCTCGCAGAGGCGGTCCAGCACGAGCGCGCGCATGCCCGAATGTCCCGAGGCGAGCGAGACGATGCGCGCGGCCATGACCGCCGCGGACTCGAGCTCCGCAAGCGGCGCGCCCACGCCGGTGCCGAGCATGCGGAACAGGTTGCGCACGAACTCCCCGCGGTGCGCTTCGTCGATCGCGTTCACCACGGACGCGCCCACGCCGGTCGACACTCCGTAGACCGACTCGCCGCGCGCCAGCGCGCGCCCGACCACCGCGTGCTCGGCGTCGAGGCGCGCCCGGTACTCCCTGCGCGTGGAGATCACGGGACGTAGCGTGCCGCGCGCGAGCGCGAGGAGATCCTCGAGCGTCTGCGGAGTCGAGCCGATCTCGAGCGAATCGAAACTCATGCGCGTAGGTGTAAACAAAGCGCAACGCGCGCGCTAAGCTGCGGGCGCGCCCCCCGTAGGGAAGGAGTCACCGATGTCTCGCTCCAGGATCGCGATCCGAGTGATCGCGGGGCTCGCGCTCACGGCCGTCGTCGGCTGCGCGCACAACGATCCGCCGGCGGCGCAACCCGCGGCGCAACCCGCCGCCCAGCCGGCCGCGAAGCCGGCGCCCGCCGCGAAGGCAACGAAGGCGACGCCGGCAACGAAGGCAGCGCCGGCAGCGAAGCCGGCTCCCGCGCCCGAACCCGCTGCTGAGCCGTCCTCAGCGTCGGCCAAGCCCATCCCGAAGGGCCATGCCTTCGCGAAGGTTCAAACGGGCATGACTCAAGCCGAGGTCCAGAAGATTCTCGGTGACCCAACGGGACGGCACGAGTATCCGAGCGCGAAGAACTGGATCCCTTTCTATCACGGCTCAGACCGATGGCGCAGCGAGTGGCTCTACAAGGGCAAGGGCTCCATTGTCTTCACGCACAACAACTACAGCGGCTCGATCACGGTCCTCGAAGTGCTCTACGATCCGGCTACGCCCTGACCTGTTTTCCGAGGAGCGGCGATCGTTTACAGTCTCGGGCGCGCGGTGATATGCTCGCGCGGGCTCGGTGTGTTGTTCCTCCCGTAGTCGGGGGTCGAGGGGAGGTTTTCTACGGGGATGCGCTCGCTTCCTAGCCGGCGGCTAGCGACCGCGTGGCGCGCGCTCCGCACTGGCGTAGCGTTCGCGGCCTTCGGGTCGTGGAGCGTCTGGCTCGCGGTGGTCTGGCTGCGAATTCGCGCCGTTCTCGATCGCGGACAGGCGGAGCCGTGGCGTCGCGCGCAGCGCGGGATCCACCGCATGTTCGGCGCGCACGCGCGCATGATGGAGATGCTCGGCCTGATCGAGGTGCACTGGATTGGCGCGGAGCGACTCGCGGGCTCCGGACCGCGGATCATCGTCGCCAATCACCCGTCGCTGATCGACGTCGTGTTGATCATCTCGCGGCTGCCGCAGGCGGATTGCATCATCGCGAGCCAGCAGGCGCAAAACCGTTGGTTGAGAGGCTCGGTGCAGGCAGCCGACTACATCAGCAACGATTCCGGCGCCGGGGTCGTGCGCGAGGCCGCGCGCCGCCTGCACGAGGGCCGGACCCTGGTGGTCTTCCCCGAAGGCACGCGCTCCCCGGAGAGCGGTCTGGGCCATTTCCAGCGCGGGGCCGCGCACATCGCGCTCGCGACCGGCTTGGATATGCTTCCGATCGAGATCAGCGTCGAGCCGCGCATGCTGATGAAGGGCCAGGCGTGGTATCACGTTCCAGTGCGGGCGGGACGGTACACCCTGCGGGTCGGAGAGCCGGTGATTGCGAAGGAACATCTGGACGGCAGCGAGTCGACCGTAATGGCGGCGCGCAAACTCACGCGGGCGTTGCGCTCGCGCTTCGCCGGAACGGCGAAGCCGTGACCATCGGGAGAGGGAGCACGAATGCAGCCGATTAGTGGGCTCGAGTCGGAGCTGAAGCGGCTCATCGTGGAGGCGCTGGTGCTTGAGGACATCGCGCCCGAGGAGATCGAGAGCGAAGCGCCGCTGTTCGTCGAAGGCCTCGGGCTGGATTCGATCGACGCGCTGGAGCTGGCCATGGCGCTCGAGGAGCGGTTCGGCGTCAAGATCGAGGATGATCCCGACGAGAACCGCCGCATCTTCGCCTCGGTGCGCAGTCTCGCCGAGTTCGTCAACTCTCAACTCGCTCACTAGGCGGCTCGAAGGAAAACGCCTTGTCTCTTTCAATCCCGACCTCGCGACAGGAAATTCAGGCGCGGCTGCTCGCGATCCTCTCGCGTGAGTTCGACGTCAACTCGGCCGAGATCTCGCCCGAGACGGACCTGCAGAACGACCTCGACTTCGACAGCCTCGACGGTGTGGCGCTCGCGGGCTGGATCGAGGAAGAGACTGGCCTCGCGCTCTCCGACGACGACATCGAGCAGATGCGCACGATCGGCGAGATCGTCGAGCTGGTGCACGAGCGCGTGAGCGTGACCGCGCGGCGCGACTGAGGAGCCGCGCGACGTGAGCGAGTTCGCCGCTGCGCCGCGCTTCATCCCGCTCGCGGAGTTACTCGCCGTGGGCCGAGATCCGCGCGCGCTGGTGGCGTTCTCGCGCGACGGCGAGCGCGATTGGGCGGACTTCTCGGGCCGCGTCGCCGCGCTCGCGCGCGCGATCGAGTCACGCCGCGCGAGCCGCTTCGTGTTGTTCTCGGAGGACAGCTACGCGTTCGGCGTCGGTCTCTTCGCGCTCGCGCACGCCGGCGCGCGCGCGCTGATCGCGCCGAATCGCCAGCCACAGACATTGACCGAGTTGGCCGTGCACGCGGACGGGGCGATCGTCGACCCGGGAGTGGGCGAGGCGGAGCTCGCGCGTGTCCCGCGTCTCGATCCGTTGGGCTTCGCGCCGGCGCGCGATCCGCACTTCCGCGCGCTCGATCCCGGGCAGTCGCTCGCCGAGCTTTCGACCTCGGGCACGACCGGGCCAGGCAAGGCGGTGCCAAAGACGCTGCGCCATCTCGACCTCGAGGTCGCGGTGCACGAGCAGCTGTTCGGCGCGCGACTCGGTGCGGGCGCGCGCGTGTTCGCGACCGTCTCGCACCAACACCTCTACGGGCTCTTGTTTCGGCTGCTCTGGCCGCTCGCGTCGGGCCGCGCGTTCTGCGCCGAGACGTTTCTCCACCTCGAGGAGCTGTTCCCGCGCATGCGTGCGTCGGGCGCGTTCGCGCTCGCCACGACGCCGGTGCATCTGCGGCGCATGCGCTCGGACGCGGAGCTCGCGAGCTTGCACGACGGGGCGCGCGCGATCTTCTCGTCGGGCGGTCCGCTCGAGGATGAAGTCGCGCGCGACGTGGCCGAGCGCATCGGTCACGCGCCCATCGAGATCTTCGGGTCGAGTGAGACCGGCGGGGTCGCGTGGCGCGAGCAATCCAGCGCCGCCGAGTCGGCGCCTTGGCGCGCATTTCCCGGAGTCGCGCTCGCCCGCGAGCCCGAGGAGCAGCGCCTGGTCGTGCGCTCGCCGTACGTGAGTCAGGGCTCGGCCGCGAAAGCGGGCGAGCCGCAGGAACTGGTGATGGGCGACCGGATCGAGCTCGCCGCCGACGGCTCGTTCCGTCTGCTCGGCCGCGCGGATCGCATCGTGAAGGTCGGCGAGAAGCGGCTCGCGCTTCCCGAGATGGAGTCGCACCTGCGCGCGCACCCATGGGTGGCCGAGGCGGCGCTGGTCGCGTTCGAGAATCTCGGTGACACTCGCGTCGGCGCCGTGATCGCGCTCTCCGACTCTGGCCAAGCGGAGCTCGCGCGGAGTGGGCGGCGCGCGCTCGGCGCAGCACTCGCCGATCACCTGGCGGGCTACTGGGATCGCGTGTTGTTGCCGCGCGCGTGGCGCTACGTGGCCGAGCTACCGCGCGATCCACAGGGGAAAGTCGCGCGCGCGGGGCTGCTCGAGCTGCTCGAGGGCGGCGCGACGCCCGCGCCGGTGCTCGCGCCCATCCTGATCTCGGAACGTCGCGCCGAGCGCTCACTCGAGCGCACGCTGCGCGTCCCGGCGGACCTCGCGTTTCTCGAAGGTCACTTTCCGGGACGACCGGTCGTCGCAGGGGTCGTGCAGATCCATTGGGTGATGCTGGCGGCGCGCGAGCTCCTGGGCCCCGCGTTGCGCGCGCGCTCTCTCGAGGGCGTGCGCTTCCGCGACCTGCTGCTGCCCGATCAAGTGTTCCAGCTCGAGCTCGAAATCTCCTCCGACGGCGCCGCGCTGCGCTTCCGCCTGTTCACGGACGACAGCGTGTTCTCGGCCGGTCGAGTCGTGCTGCGATGAAGCCGTGCATCCTGATCCCGTGCTACGAACACGGCGAACCGCTGCGCGCCGTGCTCGAGTCACTCGAACCCTACGCACTTCCGTGTCTGGTCGTCGACGACGGCAGCGGCGCGCAGACACTGGCCCGGCTCGACGCGATCGCGCGCGAGCTGCCGTTCGTACGCGTGCAGCGGTTCAGCCCGAATCGCGGCAAGGGGGCCGTGCTGAAAGACGGCTTCCGCTGGGCCGCGAGCCTCGGCTTCACGCACGCCGTCTGCCTCGACGCCGACGGCCAGCACGACGCAACCGCGGTGCCGCGCTTTCTCGATGCCATGCGCAAGGAGCCGGACGCGCTCGTGCTCGGCGAGCCGATCTTCGACGCGAGCGCGCCGCGCGCGCGCATCTGGGCGCGCCAGCTCTCACGCGCCGCGGTCTGGATCGCGACGCTGTCGCTCGAGATCCGCGATCCGCTCTGCGGCATGCGCGGGATTCCACTCGCCGCGGCGCTGCGCGTGATGCGCGGCGCGGACGTCGGCAACCGCATGGAGTTCGACCCGAAGTTCGCGGTGCTCTGTGTCTTCGACGCCATGCCGATCCGCAACCTGCCCGTGCGCGTCGTGTACCCGGTGGGCGGGCTGTCGCACTTCGACGTGGGGCGCGACTTTCCCGTGATGGGCGCGACCTACCTGCGGCTCTGGCTCGGCATGGCATCGCGCGCGCCGGCGCTGCTGCGACGACGAGGCGCGCGATGAGCGGCGGATCCGCGTGGGCGGAGAAGAGCGAGCGGGGCAATCGCGGCTGGCTGCGCTTCGCCCTCTGGCTGTACCGAAATCTAGGCCGCTGGTCGGTCGCTACGATCCTGGTGCCGATCACCGCGTACTTCATTCTGTTCGACTCAGTGACTCGCCGCTCGTCGCGCGACTGGCTGGCGACGGCGTTCGCGACACCCGAGGGCCGAGCGGCGCTGGGTCGCAGACCCGGCTGGATCTCGACCTTCCGGCACGTATACTCCTTTTCGAGCAGCGGGCTGGACCGCTTGGTTCTCTGGGCGGGTGGCGGGGGCTCGTTCCGCATCGACCACAGCGGCGGGGAGAGGCTGCTCGAGCTCGCGCGCCAGGGGCGAGGGGCGATCCTGCTCGGCGCGCACTTTGGCAGCTTCGACATGCTGCGCATGATCTCGAGTCAGTACGGCCTGCGCGTGAACGTGCTGATGTTCACCGAGCACGCCGCGCGCGTGAACGAGCTGTTCGACTCACTCGGCGGCGAGAGCCGCGTGCGGGTGATCTTCGTCGATCCGGGCTCCGTGCAGGTCGCGTTCGAGATCAAGGCATGTCTCGCGCGCGGCGAGTTCGTCGGCATTCTCGCGGACCGGGTGCACCCGGGCGGTCGCGAGCGTCCCGCCGCCACTCAGTTCGCGGGTCGGCGCGCGGCGTTTCCGCTCTCGCCGTTCCTCTTGGGCGCCGTACTCGGCGCACCGGTGTTCCTGTCGGTCTGCATCTCGACGGGTCACCTGCGCTACTTCGCCGTCACCGAGCCGATCTTCGAGGGCGGCTCCGTGCCGCGAAACCTGCGCGAGAAGGTGGCGCACGAGATGCTCGAGGCTTGGGTGCGCCGCTTCGAGCACCACTGCCTGCGCACGCCGAAGCAGTGGTTCAACTTCTACGACTTCTTCGGCGACGGCCAGCGCGCGTTGGAGGAGACGCCGTGAGTGACGCGGCCGCGCTGCCGTCGCTCGACACCTTGATCCCGCATGCGGGCCCGATGCGGCTACTCGCGCGCGTGCTCGAGCACTCGCGCGAGCGCACCGTTTGCGCCATCGATCCCGCCGCCTCCGAGCTGTTCCGCGATCCGGACGGCCGCGTGCCGGCGTGGGTCGCGGTCGAGTACATGGCGCAGGGGGTCGCCGCGCACGGCGCGCTGCTCGACGGTGTCTCGACGCCGCGACCCGGCTTCTTGGTCGGAGCGAAGCGAATCACGCTGCTGCGCGAGAGCTTCGCGACCGACGAGTCACTCGAGGTCTCGGCGCGCATCCTGCAGCGCGTGGGGCGGCTCGCGTCGCTCGCCTGCGAGCTGCGCGCGGGCGGCGAGCTCGTCGCGGAGGGGACGCTCTCCGTATTCATTCCCGACTCGATCCGTCCGCCGCGCGGGTCCGCGACGTGAGCGCGCCGGAGACTCGCCGCGTGCTCGTCACCGGCGCCAGCCGCGGCATCGGCCGCGCCTGCGCGCTCGGCCTCGCGCGCGCGGGCTTCGACCTCGCGCTCGGCTTCCGCGCGAACGCGAGCGCCGCGCAGACGCTCGAGAAGGAAGTGTCCGCGCTCGGCCGCGCGGCGTCGCTCGTGCCGTTCGACGTGGCCGATCGCGCGGGCGCCGCGGCCGCGCTCGAGGCTGACCTTGGCGCGCACGGTCCCTACTGGGGCGCCGTGCTCGCCGCAGGCGTGCACGAGGACGCGGCCTTCCCGGCGATGTCGGGTGACGCGTGGGACCGCGTGCTGGGCGCGAATCTCGGCGGCTTCTTCAACGTGTTGAAGCCGCTCGTCATGCCGCTCGTGCGCATGCACGACGGCGGGCGCATCGTCACGATCTCGTCGATCGCGGGGCTCGCGGGAAACCGCGGCCAGGTGAATTACGCCGCGTCGAAGGCCGGCCTGCACGGAGCGACCAAGGCGCTGGCGCTCGAGCTCGCCAAGCGCGCGATCACCGTGAACTGCATCGCGCCGGGCCTCGTCGAGACGGAGATGCTCGCGGGCGCGCCCGTCGAGGAGCTGCGCAAGCTCGTGCCGATGCAGCGGCTCGGGCGGCCCGATGAGATCGCGTCGCTCGTGGTGTATTTGTTCTCCGAGGGGGCCGGCTACATCACCGGCCAGGTGATCTCGGTGAACGGAGGCATGCGGTGAAGCTGGCCGAGCAGACCGACGTCGACGTTGCCATCCTCGGCGGGGGCCTGGCCGGAAACCTGCTCGCGCGCCAGCTCTCGCGCAGCCTGCCAGGCCTGCGCATCGGCCTGTACGAGAAGTCGCGCGAGGCGAGCTGGAAGGTCGGTGAGTCGGTCGTCGAGATCGGGAGTCACTATCTCATCAAGCGCCTCGGCCTCTCGCGCTATCTGTACGATCGCCACTTCCCGAAGAACGGCCTGCGCTACTTCTTCGACGACGAGTCGCGCGCGCTGCCGCTCTGGGAGATGAGCGAGATCGGGCCGGTGAATCTGCCGTTCCACCCGTCGTTCCAGATCGACCGCCTGCGACTCGAGAGCGATCTGCTCGAGATGAACGCGCGCGCCGGCGTGCAGGTCGAGCTCGGCGTGAAGGCGCGGCCGGTCGCCATGGGCGCGGGCGGCGCGCCGCACGTGTTCGAGGTGTCGGGCGCCAGCGGTGCGCGGCGGATCTCGACGCGCTGGCTGGTCGATGCCGCGGGCCGCGCCGACCTGCTCGCGCGGGCGCTTGGCCTGCGCCTGCGCGAGGACGCGCATCGAATCGGCTCGGTATGGGGCCGCTTCGAGGGCGTGGCCGACGTCGACGACCTCGGCCCCGAGCCGTGGCGCGCGCGCGTGCGTCACTCCTCGCGCTTCCTGTCGACGATTCACTTCTTCTATCCCGGGTACTGGATCTGGTTCATCCCGCTGCACGACGGAGTCACGAGCGTCGGAGTGACTGGCAAGACCGGCTTCGACCCGCGCCAGCTGCGCACGAGCGATGGCCTGCGGCGCTTCCTCGACGGCCACGCCGCCGTGGCGCACCTGCTGCGCGACGCGAAGGCGCTCGACCAGGGCAGTTACACGCAGATCGCGTATTCGACCGAGCGCTACTTCTCCCCCGACCGCTGGGGACTCACCGGCGAAGCCGCGACTTCCGCCGATCCGCTGTACAGCCCGGGCACCGACTTCATCGCGCACGAGAACGACTTCCTCTCGGAGCTGATCCAGCGCGACCTCGCGGGCGAGGACTCGGCAGAGCTCGCGCAGCGCACCGAGCTCTACGACCGCTTCATGGCGTTCCGCCAAGAGGCGACCTTGTCGCTGTACCGGAACCTGTACGAGACGTTCGGCAGCTTCGAGCTCGGCAAGCTCAAGTGGGATTTCGACATCGGCTGTTACTACAACCTGTGGGTCTCGCCGTACCTGCGCGACGAGCATCTCGATCCGCGCTGGCTGCGCCGCCAGCTGCGCATGTCTCCGTTGATCCTGCGCGCGCTGGCGAACTTCAACGAGCTGTTCCGCAAGGTGGCCGACTCACTCCAGCGGCGCGGCGAGTTCTACCGGCGCAACCGCGGCGAGTTCACGCCTGGCCTCGACCACCTCGACTTCCTGCAGCGCGTCGGCATGGCGCGGCCGCGCCGCGAGGTGCTCGAGAAGACCGAGCAGATCTTCAACGACGTGCGCCGCCGCGCGCTCGTCATGCTCGGCCCCGACGCGCGCCACGCGCCCGACGAGGAGCTGTCGCTCAGCGCGCTGCTCTCCGCCGACTCCCTTGACTAAGCCGTCGCGCCCCAGCTTCGGACAACTCGTGCTCGGCCTCGCGTTCGCCGGCTTGGCCGTCGCGTGGCCGCTGTTCGCCGAGTGGATGGTCGATCGCTTCGGCGTGCGGGCGCTCGCGGCGACACTTCTCGGTGTAAGTGCGCTCTCCGTACGCTCGGCGCGCGGCGCGCTGCCGGCAGAGCTCGCGCTCGGCACTTTCTACCTGGCGGGCCTCTTCGCGCTCGCGGCGCTCGCGCTCGCGACCGGCGAGCGCGTTTTTCTCCTGCTGATCCCCGCATGGGTGTGTGCCGCAGTCGCGCGCGTCTTCGCCGCGAGCCTCCACGGGGGCGGATCCGTGATCGAGCGCGTCGCATTCATGATTCAGCCCCACGCGCCCGAATTCATCCGCCCGTACTGCCGGCGAGTCACCGTCCTGTACGGCGCGGTGTTCGCCGCGACCGCTGTCGCCATCGCCGCGCTCGCGTTGTTCGCGCCGCTCGCCTGGTGGCGCGCGTACGCAGGCTGGATCGCATGGCTCGTGTTCGTCGGGCTCTTCGCCGTCGAGTTCGTCGTGCGCAAGGCGCACTTCCGAATCTACGACGACGGCCCCGTCGATTTCCTGTTCGAGCGCTTCTTCCCCGCCGAGCGCACCGAGATGGGCCGCCGCTCGAACGCCCACAAGGTTCAGATGAGGCGCTCACTCGGCAGGCCGGAGCGGGGCCGCTAGCTCGCGCGGCGCAGCGACCAGGACAGCCCGAGCGGCGCGACCAGGGTCGTGGCGAGCACCATCAGCACGACGGCCGAGAACACGCCCGCGTCGACGACGCCGAGCTGCCGGCCGATGCTCGCGAAGATCAGGCCGACCTCGCCGCGCGGGACCATACCGAGGCCGATGCTCCACTTGCTGACTCCCGGTCCCGCGAACAGGCCGGTGGCGAGCTTGCTGACGATCGCGATCGCGATGAAGGCGGAGCCGAGCAGGAGTGTCTCCGGCTGCGCAAGCAGCTCGAGATTCACTTGCATGCCCATCAGCACGAAGAACACGGGCGCGAAGATCGACTCGAGCGGCGCGAGCACTTCGTGCAGCGACGCTTCGTTCCGGGAGTCCGCCTCGAATTGCTCGTCGCGCAGCATCAGGCCCGCCGCGAACGCGCCGACGATCGACGCGAGGCCGATCTCGTTCACGAGCCACGCCAGCGCGAACGCGACGAGCAGCGGCGCGAGCAGCTTCGCGTGGCGGCGCTCGAGCGCCGCGAGCACGCGCGCGAGCCAGCCGCCCACGCGCTCGCCGACGAACAGCACGGCGACCAGGAAGCCGGCCGAGAGCAGGGCGATGCGCGCGATTCCGCCGAGCTCGACGTGCCCGCTCTGCGCGACGCCGACGACCACGGCGAGGATCACGAGGCCGAGCACGTCGTCGATCACCGCGGCACCGAGAATCACTTTGGCTTCGGAGCTCTCCATCTGGCCGAGGTCGCGAAGTACGCGCGCCGTGATGCCGACGCTCGTTGCCGTGAACGTGGCGCCGAGAAACAGATGCGCGGCCGCGCTCGCCTCGGGCAGCAGCCAGAGTGACACCGCGTAGCCGAGCGCGAAGGGCGCGACGACACCCGCGAGCGCGACGGCGGAGGCGCGCCCGCCCACGCGCAGCAGCCCTTCGATGCTCGACTCCAGGCCGACCATCAGCAGCAACAGGATCACGCCGAGATTCGAGAACACCCAGAGCGCGGTGAGAATCACGAGGAAGGTCGGGCCGTCGGGGCCTTCGAGCGCCGAGAGTGCGCGCGCGGATGCGACATCGGAGCCGACGTGCGCTGCGGCGACGAAGTCACGCAGTGCGATCGCGATGCCCTCGCCGGACAGCCAGGCATGCTGCAAGAGCTCGGTCACGTTGCCGCCGTGCATGACGAGCGCGGCGAGCGGGTTGCCGAGCTGATAGGCGACGTTTCCGAGGACGACGCCGATCGTCAACTCGCCGACGACGGATGCGAGCTTGAGGCGCTGTGCCAGGGCGCGTCCGGCGAGCGCCGCGGCGGTGACCACGACGAGCGCGAGCAGCACGCTGGCGAACGGATCGACGTGCCCGGCCGCATGCGGGTCGCCCAACCGCTAGCTCTTGCGCCAGCACGCGCGGCTGGCGCGGTTCGCTTGCTCGAGTGACTGCTCGGGCGAGAGCCACCAGCGCAGGAACTCGAGCGCGGGGGGCCAGGACGGGGTGGCGAGGCCGGGTGAGTCGAGGGAGGCCAGCTCGAGCTCGACCGCCGGGCCCCGGCCCGCGGCGGCGACCTGAACGGCGAACGCGTAGGGCACGGCGGCTTCGGCGACGAGCGGCGCGAAGGTGTCGGCCAGCGGCACGTCGCCGATCACCACCAGTATGGGCTCGCGCGGATCGCGCTCGAGGAAGCAGAGCGCTTCGATCCACGCGGCGGTCCAGCTGTCCTCCTGCGCGGAGAGCGAGCTCGAGGCGGCGCGGTTGCCCGCGGCGATCGAGAACAAGCCGGCCTGCGCGTTGTGCACCGTGTGACTGAAGGTCGCGGGCGAGAGTTTCTCGCGGCGCACGACGTTCTCGAGCAAGCCGATCGATTCGTTGATGCTGCCGTGGCGCGACGCGAAGACGGTGCGCAGGCGCGCGAGCTCGTCGGGCTCGGCGCAGCCGAACGCGGCCGTCAGCATGGTGCGCGTGAGCGGCGTGCAGCGGCGGCGCAGCATCGCGGGTAGGAACTTCGCGTCGGGCGAGCCGGTCGCGGGGAGCGGCGCCGGCGCCTTGGCCCACGCCTCCCACGCGGCGAGTGATTCGATCCCCGGCGCCCAGGCCGACCAGCGCAAGAGGGAAGCCTTCACGGCGAGTCACTCGCGCCGAGCACGAGCGTGCAGTTGTTCCCGCCGAAGCCGAACGAGTTCGTCATCACGAACGTCGCCGCGCCGGCGCGCGCGAGCTCGCCCTTGGCGGCCAGGCGGATTGGCGCGAGCGCCGGATCGCGCACGCCGTCCCAGACGTGCGGCGGAAGCGCGAGCTTGCCGTCGCGCCGTTCCGCGAGCAGGAGCCAACAGAACGCCGCTTCGATCGCGCCAGCCGCCCCGAGCGTGTGGCCGACGAGCGGCTTGGTCGAGCTGCAGGGAATGTCGTTGCCCAGGACGCGCGCGACGGCCGCGGCCTCCATCGAGC
>JBGQIB010000040.1:0-31547 GCA_041498295.1 bacterium
GGCGGCGTGCTGCTCTACTTCAGCAAGAACTCGCCGCTGACTCCGCTCAGCGCCCAGTACGCCGCCGTGCTCCTCTGCGAGCACCTGCGGCGAGTCACCGATCGCGTCGCGCCGCAGTACTGTGCGGTGATCGACGTATTCGACCAGACCATCACCTACGCGCCGCGCGCGTACATGCGCCGACGACGCGAGGTCGCGGAAGCGTGCCGCGAGATCGTGATGCGCTGGGACAACCCCTAGTTCAAGGAGAGAGTCATGCCGAAGAGAGATGAGACCACTTCGAAGCGCGTGGCGAGCCTCGCGTCCGGAGTGCTCCGCAACCCGAGAAGCTCGAAGGCCGCTAAGAGCACCGCCGCCTCTGCGCTAACCGAGACGCGCAACAAGCCGAGGAAGCGAAACAGGTAGCTATGCAGGATCGACCGACAACCAAGGTCCCCGAGAGGACGGGCCCAGGAGAGGTCTGCCCTCACTGTCGCAAAGCGATGTACGCGACGGAAACTGCGACGGCTCTTCTCGGTAGCGATGCGCACGGAGCGTTGAGGGCAATATCGTTCTTGTGTCCAGCGTGTTACCAGCTCATCGTCTATTTCGAACGTCTGGTGATGGTGGCCGGCCAGAAGGGCTTGTCGGAGGGACCGCGCGAGCGTGTGTTGCCCCGCGCGGTAGCGCGACCGTTGCCCGCCGCCGCGGTTCCAGCGACTCTGAGCTGCGACTACCTCGAAGCCTGCAACGTCCTCGAGATGAGCGCGAAGGCCTCCGCCGCGCTTAGTCGCCGTTGCCTGCAGCACTTGTTGCGCGAGGCGCCGAAGACAACGACGCGCGACCTCGACGATCAGATCCAGGAAGTGCTGGACAGCAAGTCTCTTCCAGGCCACCTCGCGGAGTCACTCGACTCCGTAAGAGTGCTCGGGAACTTCGCTGCCCACCCGATCAAGAGTAAGTCAACCGGCGAGATCGTAGACGTCGAGGCTGGGGAGGCGGAGTGGACTCTCGACACACTCGACGGGCTCTTCGACTTCTATTACGTCCAGCCCGAGCGCACGAAGCAGAAGAACGAAGCGCTCAACAAGAAGCTCACAGATGCGGGTAAACCGCTGCTGAAGTCGTAGCTGTGTGGGACTTGCGGGCGGCGGATTGGCTCACGATCGCCGCCATCATCCTCGGACCGATCCTCGCTGTTCAGGCGCAGAAGTTCGTGGAGGGAGGGCGCGAGAAGCGCGAGCGGCGCCTGAAGCTCTTCCACACACTGATGGCAACGCGCGCGGCACGGATCTCAGTCGATCACGTGCAGGCTCTCAATATGATTGACATCGAGTTCTACGGCCGGCGCGTGTTGGGCTCGCAGCGCCAGTCGAGAGCTGAGAAGGGGGTTACGAACGCGTGGAGGAACTACGGAGACCACCTGAATACTCCATCCGCCACGGAGCAGCTGCCGCTCTGGGAGGTCGAGGGATACAAGCTCTTCATCACCCTCCTCTACGAGATGTCCAAGGCGCTCGGCTACGCCTTCGACGAATCTCAACTGCGGCGCAACTTGTATTCGCCCCAAGGACACGCCCAGCTCGAGAAACAGGCTGCGGCGATTCGAAAGGGCGCCGAGGAGCTGCTGAGCGGAGAGAAGCCGCTGTCTGTGATCGTTTACTCGGCCCCGCCCGACGGAGATGAGGTGCCCGCAGACACCGAAACGACATCAGTTTCGGTGGCGGAGAGGAGTCACCAATGAAGCGCGAGTTACTACCGCCGGAGGCGCTCTCGGGCGACTCGGTAGAGTTCTTCGACACACTGAACAAGGAGGGCGATCTAGCCGTAGTCCTGGTTGCGGCGAGCTATCTCGATGCGTGCGTCGGTACTCTCCTGGGTCGATTCTTCATCGAGAGTGGAGTCAGCAACAAGCTACTGGACATCAATGGTGCATTGGGGTCATTCGGCGCGCGCGCAGACGCTTCGTATGCGCTCGACCTAATCAGCACGGTCTTGTACCAGGATCTTCTCACCGTAGTAGAGATGCGAAACCGCTTTGCGCACCATCATCTCGCTCTCGACTTCGAAGATGTCACAGTCCGGCAGCTGTGTGGCAAGCTCAAGTGGGTCGAGTCACTCCGCAACGGTGCGACCAAGGATCCCCTGGGGCTCGAGAAGTTCATGGTCACGACTCGAGACAGATTCGTCCTTACCGTCGTGATGCTCAGCCAGAGCCTTCTCTTGGATGCCCTTTCGGTGAAGCGGCAGGGCTCGGGAAAGTCGCACGGAACGGCGCAAGTCGAGTCGCCGCCAATACCCGGTGCCCCGCACGTCTGAAGAGCGTTGAGGCGAATCGCGCGGGGCTCCAAGTAGGCGCAAAGGAGTCACTCGATGTCGAACGATCTTCGAGGCCGCCTCGAGCTATGGTGGCAGATCCTCGCTACCCGCGGACCCAATTCCGATCACGAGCGTGAGGAGCTGCGCGGCCTGATTGGCTAAGTAGTGCCGCTCGCCGCGCAGGCTCAACCGCCAAAGTGCGTCGCGCTGCGCGCTGCGGTCGGCGCCCGAAGGAAGCAGGCCGAAAACCTGAGACACCGGCACACTGCTCTGCGATCACGAGACTTCGGTGCAGAGGCTCATCGACGGCAGCGAGGGGTACCTCCGGGCCGTTCACCTCGGACTGATCGCGGCGGACTTTGCGGCCGTTGGGCTCCTGCACGAGTCACCGCTCGCGAGCTGGGCTCTGGCGATCGCACTCGTGGGCGTGGTGCCGTTCGCCGTCGGCGAGGGGCCTCAAGGCGACCGTCGTCGCGGCCGCGGTGGCGCGTCACCAAGCCGGAGACTTCCCGGGCGCATTCTTCTACAGGAGCCGCGCGCGCATCCGCCTCTGGGCGTCGTACCTGGCGATCATCCCGCTCTCGGGCGCGCTGCTGCTGCTCGTCGTCGCCGCGTTCCACCGGGTGTGCCCTGCATGACGTTCGCGGCGCCCCCGCTCGCGCCCCCAGCCGTCCGCCGAAAGCCCGAGCCGAAGCGCCTGTCGAGGTAACCCTCCGCCGAACCAGAGGATTCTTGGAGCGGGAAACGAGATTCGAACTCGCGACCCTCAGCTTGGGAAGGGCGACATCCGATCCACGGGCACCGCGACGGAAAGATCGGTGACTCCCCCACCATGGGGCCCCGGGCCACGAGCCGAACCCCGCCGAAGGACATGAACCAGGGACGTCCGAAGAGGCGGCGGCTCGGGGCACATCCGGGATCTGCACGGGGGTTCCCGTCTTCTCCGGCAGATTGCCCTTGTTCCGACATCGCCAGCCGCGGAAAATCGTTCACGATGAGAGGCCAGAGAAGTCCAGCCTACGCGCAGAACACCCAAGAGCGTCCTAGCGTGTATTTCTTGGCCGCTTCTCGCCTCAGCCCTCAACGGCAGCCGCTGCGCAACTGGCACAGCAAGTGGCACAATGCAGCCTGTGCACTGGCACAGCAGCGTCGTTTCTCTCGCCGCGCATGATCGCAACCCGTTGATCTTGCTCACCTTTGATAGCCGTTCTAAAAATCGAAGTTCAAGATGAGGTCTACGTCCGCGACTAGGGTGGCGGTGCCGTCGGTGTCGCCGACCACGAAGAAGCCGTCGGCCGGGATCGCGCCGGTGAGCGCGAGCGTCGGACCGACTGCGCCGTCCGCGCCGTTCACGCCTTCGATCGTGTAGCCCTCGAGTGAGGTGCCGGGCGTGCCCCAGAGCTCGACGAAGACTTTGCCGTTGTCGGTGCCTGTGGCGTCGTACAGGAGTTCGCTGATCTGCACCGCGCGAGCCGCCGGCGCCTGGAGTGCGGACGCCGCGACGAGCGCCGCCGAGAGGAGATGTGTGCGCATGAGTTTCATCAGGGTTCCCTCTGATCTTCGAGGGGTGAGCTGTCTTCGAGGCGCGAGAACGCGCCGCCGCTCCAGGCGTCGAGCTGCGCCGCGATCTCCGCTGCGCCGAGCTCGAGCTCCGCGCGCTTCGCCGCCTCGTCCGGCGCGAGCGTGGCGAGCTGCTCGAGCGCGCGCACGCGCTGGAAGTACAGGTGATTCACACGCTCCAACACTTGGTCGCGGAGTGACACGACCAGGCGGCGCTCGCGCGACACGGCCAGCGGGTCATCGGAAGACACGAAATCGGAAAGCTCCCAGACCAGAGATACGGCGGCGTCATAGCCGTGGTCGTTCGAGCGGCCCTGATCCGACAAGTGGTGCAGCGCGCCGCTCGAGAACGTCAAGTCGTTCCCGCCGTTCCACTGGTCGTCGCGGTTGAGACCGGCGCCGGCGCGCAGCTGCGGATACAGACCCTTCCAGCGCGCGCGGCTCTCGATCTCGCTGAGTCGCGCGGGCGCGAGCTCTTGGTACCGGAGTACGGCCCGCTGCAGCTGCGCGATACGGTCGGCGTGGAGCTTGGGTGGGGCGCCCACGCGAACGCTGGGCGCCGGTTGCGACACACCGCGCTCGAGCGCGAACGCCGCGAGCCCGCGGTCCGTCGCCACCCAGAGCCGTGCGCCGTCGACGCCGAGTCCGAGCGCCGCGACCGAGAGCGCCTGCTTCCCCGCGCCCGTACCGAGCTCGGAGATCGCATAGTCGTAGAGCCCGCGCTCCGCCGCGACCCAGAGCCGATCGCCCGCGCGCGCGATCCGAGACACTTCGCCGACGCCCAGCTCGATCTGGCGCGCGCCGGCGCGATCGATGCGCCAGATTCCTCTCTCTACACCTAGCAGCGTCACGTCGCCCGACTTGGCGGCGCCGCGCAGCTCGAACCAACCGAGGTCGATCCCGCCGAGCCTGCGCTGGAAGCCGCGACCCGTGCCGCCCGCGTACAGCGCGCCCTCGACGCCGACCCAGACCTCGTCGCCGGCGCTCGCGACCGCCGCGATCGCGCCGGACGGCACGCCCTCCTCGCGCGCGAACTCGCGCTCGCCGAGCGCGCGCCGGAACAGTCCGGCCGAGGTCGCGACCCACACCGTGCCCGCATCGTCGACGGCGAGGCTGCGCGCTTCGTCGCCCGCACCGAGCGCGACCCGCTGCGCGGCATCGCGGCCCGGCGCCAATACGTACAGGCCCGCGGGTGTCGCGATGAATAGCTCCGGGCCCGCGCTCGCGAGATCGAGGATCGGCTCGGCGGCGAGCACGAGTGACCAGCCGCGCCCGTCGGACGGATCTCGCCGATAGAGTCCCGACTCGGTGCCGAGGAAGACCACGCTCGCCTGCGTGGCGAGCCGCGTCGGCCGCCCGGGTGGCGCGACGGCGTCCCAGTCGGGCAGCAGCGCGTCCGCGAGAATCACCGCGGCGAAGATTGCGATGGCGCGAAGCATGAGCGCGCCTCGAGCAAGGCGCGTGCCGCGCCTGCGCGACGAAAACACGAGTGACTCCAGGCCGCAAGCCCGCGATGTGAACGAGCCGCGCGAGCTGCGAGAAGCGCGCGGCACATCGGCGGGCTCGGTTGAAGCGCGGGGGGCCCCCACCTAGAATCGGCGCGTGTTCCGCGTCGCGCTTCGACTGCTTCTCGCGGCGGCGCTCGGCGCCGTCCCCTCGCTCGCGCGCGCGGATGTGTATCGCTGGGTGGACGACTCGGGCGCCACACACTACGCGACCACGCTCGACGAGGTACCGAGCAGCTACCGCGACACCGTGGACGTGATCAAGCCGCCCGCGGCCACGATCCCGAACCCGAGCGACGCGCGCCCGCCCGAGCCGCCGCCGCGACCCGCCGCCGCGCCGAGCCCCCCCGCCAGCGAGCCAACTCCCGCGCGGGTCGAGCCTCCGCCCGCGCTGAGCGCGCCTGAGCCGGCGCCTTCGTCGCCCCAGACGCCGCCGGCCTCGGAGTCGAGCGCACCGCTTGCGCCGCCGATCGCGCCGACGACCGGCCCGACGACCGCCGCACCCGCGGCCGCGCCGTCGGAAGTCGAGCGCTCGCGCCAACCCGAGGATCCGCGCGCCGAGGAGATCGCGCAGCTCGAGGGACAGCTCGAGCGCGATCGCGAGACGCTGCGCCAGCTCATCTCCACGCCGCGCTGGGACAGCGCGGAGCTCGCGGCCGATCCGCGCGTGCGCGAGATCGCCGAGCGCATGCCGCGCCTGCAGGCGGAGCTCGCCGCGCTGCGCACGGACGCCGGACACTAGGGCCGTGGCGCGCCGCGTGGTCGCGCTCGCCGGCGGCGTCGGAGCCGCGCGCTTCCTGTCGGGCCTGGTGCGCGTTCTGCCGCAGGAGGAGCTCGCGATCGTCGTGAACACCGGCGACGACCGAGACTTCTTCGGCCTGCGCGTCTGCCCCGATCTCGACATCGTCACGTACTCGCTCGCGGGGGTCGTGAATCGCGAGACCGGCTGGGGCTTCGACAGCGACACCATTCAGTGTCTCGACGCCCTGCGCAGGCTCCGGAGCGACGTGTGGTTTCGGCTAGGCGATCGCGATCTCGCGACTCATATCCATCGAACGGAGCGACTGCGCGCGGGCGCGACGCTCGGCGAAGTTACGCGCGATCTGGTCGCGGCGTTCGGCCTGCGCGTAGAGCTCCTCCCGATGAGTGACTCCCCCGCTCCGACCATAGTCGTGCGCGCCGACGGCACGCGCAGCGACTTCGAGGAGTACATGGTGCGCGACGGCGCACCCGAGGACGTCGCGTCGCTCGACCTCTCCGCCGCGCGCGCCGCGCGGCCCGCGCCGGGTGTGCTCGAGGCGCTCGCGGCCGCGGAAATCGTGATCGTCTGCCCGTCGAATCCGCTCGTCTCGATCGGAACCATCCTGGAGGTGCAAGGCGTGCGCGCGCAGCTCGAGGCGCGACACGATGCGGTGTCGGTCTCGCCGATCATCGCGGGCGCGCCGGTGAAGGGGCCGGCCGACCGGCTGCTGCGCGCCGTCGGCGCGGAAGTCTCCGCGACCGGCGTCGCGCGCCTCTACCGCGGCTTCTGCCGCGGCATGGTGATCGACAAGAAGGACGCGGGCCTCGCGCGCGAGATCGAAGCGCTCGGCTTCGAGGTCCGCGTCGAAGAGACCCTGATGCGCACGCCCGAGATTGCGACCGCGCTCGCGAAGAGCGTGCTCGAGCTCGCCGGGCGCTCGACTTGAGGACCGCCGCCGCGGTTCCGGTGAAAGACTTCGCGCGCGCGAAGCGCCGGCTGCGCGCGCGCTTCGACGACCGCGCGGTCGAGCGCATCCTGCGCGCGCTGCTCGCGGACGTGCTCGGCGCGCTCGGCCAGGCGAAGCGCATCGAGCGTGTGTTCGTGCTCTCCGACGACGCCGCGGTGGCGGAGGCCGCACGCGCGTCGGGCGCGAGCGTGCGTCTGCGCGTCCCCGACCCAGGCCTCAACGAGGCGATCGACGCGGCCGCGGCGGAGTGTCTCGCGGCCGGCTTCGACGCGCTCCTGGTCGCGCTCGGCGACCTCCCGCTCTTGACCGGCGCGGACATCGACTCACTCATCGAGGCGGGCGAGCGCGTACCGGTCGTCATTGCTCCGGCCGACGACGGCGGCACCGCCCTGCTCTTCCGCCGTCCGCCGCTCGTGATTCCCGCGCGCTTCGGTCCCGAGAGCGCGAGCGCGCACGAAGCGGCGGCACGCGAGCGCGGAGTCACTCCGCTTCTGTGGACAGCGCTGCCCGAGAGCGCGCAAATCGACCTGGACACCCCCGAAGACGCCGCCCGCCTGCTCGAGGCGACGCAGCCGTGCCGAACGCGCGACGTGCTGCGCGAGTTGCTCCGATGAGTGAGCTGCGCCTGCGCGCGCTCGAGGGCCTTCCCGAGATTCCGTCCGGCGACGATCTCGCGGCGCGACTCGCCGCGCTCGTGCCGCCCGGCCCGGGAATTCTGGTCGTCGCGCAGAAGATCGTCTCGAAAGCCGAGGGCCGGCTCGTGTCACTCGCCGACATCGTGCCGTCGGAGCGCGCGATCGCGCTCGCACGGGAAATCGGCAAGGAGCCTCGCCACACCGAGCTGGTGCTGCGCGAAGCGAAGCGCGTCGTGCGCAGCGCTCCGGGCGTGCTGATCACCGAGACCCGACACGGTTTGGTGTGCGCGAACTCGGGTGTCGATCTCTCGAACTCACCCGGCGACGAAATCGCCGTGCTCCTGCCGATCGATCCGGACGCGTCCGCGGAGCGCATCCGCGCCGCGCTCGGCCCGGGTCGCGCGGTGATCATCAGCGATACGTTCGGCCGCCCGTGGCGCGAGGGGCTCGTCGACGTCGCGATCGGCGTCGCGGGCCTCGCGCCGCTGAAGAGCTACATCGGCGAAACGGACCGCGCGGGCCGCGAGCTGCAAGTCACCGTCATGGCGCGCGCCGACCAGGTCGCCGCGGCGGCGGGAATCCTGATGGAGAAGGAAGCCGGCACGCCGGCCGTCTGGGTCGAGGGCCTCGCGATCGAGGGCAAGGGCGCGCTGCGCGATCTGCTGCGCGATCCGTCTCGCGACCTGTTCCGCTGAAGTCACGGCTCGCCTACGAGCGGACGCTCTAGAGCGGTTCAGTCGAACAGGCGCTTGGAGGCGAGCGCGGCGCCGGCGCTGAGCGCGCGGAGTTTCTCCCAGACGATTTCTTCCGCGACCTCGCCGAGCCCCGCGGCGGTGGCGAAGCCGCAGTCAGTCCCGGCCAGCACGCGGCTCGGATCGCCGACGGCGCTGGCGGCGCGCTCGATACGCTCGGCCACGACCTCGGGGTGCTCGACGTAGTTCGTGGTCGTGTCGATCACGCCGGCGATCAAGTTCCAGTCACTCGGCAGCGGGTGCTCGCGCAGCACGCGGTGCTCGTGCGCGTGGCGCGGATTCGCCATCGAGAGCACGAGCCCGCCGACACGCGCGCGGTATACGTGCGGAAGAAGCGGCGCGAGGTCGACATCGTGCGTGTGCGGTCCCTCGTAGTTGCCCCAGCAGACGTGCAGGCGAACGCGCTCGCGCGGGACGTTCGCGAGCGCGCGGTTCGTCGCCTCGACGACGTGTCCGACGAAGGCGAGAAACTCGGAGAGCGGCCGGTCGGCGAACAGCGTGTGTCGCTCCATTGCGAGGTCCGGCGCGTCGATCTGGAGCACGAAGCCGTGCGCCGCGATCGCCTCGTACTCGGGGCGCAGCGCGTCTGCGACCGCGTCGACGTATGCCTCGAGCGTCGCGTAGTGCGCGTTGCCGAGCGCGGCGGCGACGATGCCGGGCGACGGCGCGGTCACGAAACACTCGCTGAATGGGCGCGGCTGTTGGGCGACGAGCTCCGCGAGAGCATCGCACTCCGCCGCGCACGCGCCTCCGCCGAGTGACTTCACCGGGCCGATCGCCTGCGGCGCGCTCATCAGGCTCACCATGTCGCGCGCGAACTCGGGGGCCTTCAGGCGCACGAAGCTCGGGAACGCGGCGAGGTCGCGCATCAACGCCCGCTGCGATGTGCCGCCAAAGCCCGTCATGCGCTCGGCGACGTGCGTGAAGAAGCTGCCGCGCGCCTGCTCGCCGTCGTTGCCGACGTCGATGCCCGCCTCGATTTGTCGCGCGACGACCGCCGCAGTCGCCGCGCGGGCGAGCCGCGCGAGCTCACCCGCGTCGACCGGCTCCCCCCGGCTGCGCCGGACGTGGAGCGCATTCAGCGCTTCTGGTCTCGGCAAGCTGCCGGCGTGTGTGGTCAGAGTCCGCGAGTCGCTGCGCTTCATGGGGCGAGCATAGCGCGAATGGGAGTCTGTCGTTGACCGATTCTGCGCTTGCGTAGGACAATGACTCGCGAAGACTCACCGAGCGCTCTCACTCGTCGGGATCCTCGCCGTCGCAGGTCTGGCGACTCGTGTATCTGCCGCGCCGATCGACATCATCGCTCGCTTGAATTCCGGGCAGTCGGGGCCGGAGTACGCGTGGTCGCTGCTGATCCGCGTGGACGCCGGCTACGACGTCGGCGCAATCGACATCCTCACGAGCGGCTTCGACAGCTTCGAGGTCAATGCTGCAAATCCAGGGATCGGCATTCCGGAAACCTCCTACCGGACGGATCCGCTCGGCGATGGCCGAACGGTCTCGTTCTCAACAATGTGGCGAACGGCGTCGCGATCTCCTCGCCGGGCGAGGAGGCGCTTCTTGGAACGTTCTTCGGCCCGAACCGCACATCACCGCCCGTGATTCTCTGGGACGGCGAATACGAGTATGGCGGCACCGCCTTCGATCCGTACCTCAAAGTGCTGCCCCCTGATGACATCTCGCTCCACGCATACCCGCGCGCGCTCGTCTCACAGAGGGTCGTACCCGAGCCGAGTCACTTTGCGCTCTTCGCGCTCGTGTGCCTGGGGTCCTTCGCGCTGGGCGCGCTAGAACGGCGCGCCGTCGGCGCGGCGGAACTCGAGACCGCTCCACTCGCGTAGCCAGGCCGCGAGCGGCGCGAGCCCGGTGCCCTTGTCCGCGGACACCGCGGCGACGTGCTCGAGCGGGAGCTTCAAGGCAAGAGCGAGCTCGCGCCGCGCGCGCTCGACCTCCGCGCGGCCGAGTTTGTCGCACTTGGTGAGCGCCGCGCGCGCGCCGATGCGCGCATTGGCGAGGTAGAGCGCGAGCTCGAGCTCCGCGTCCTGTGCGCCGCGGCGCACGTCGACGAGCATGAGCGCGCCGCGCAAGCTCGCGCGCGTCCCACTCAGATACGACTCGACGAGCGGCGCGAACTCCGCGCGCTCCTTCTTGCTGCCCGACGCGTAGCCGAAGCCGGGCAGATCGACGAGATAGGCGCGCTCTTCGACGCGGTAGAAGTGAATGCGGCGCGTGCGGCCCGGCGTCGAGCTGGTGCGTGCGAGGCCCTTCCGCCCGACGAGGCGGTTGATCAACGTCGACTTGCCGACGTTTGAACGGCCGAGCACCGCGACTTCGGGCAAACCGTCCGTCGGAAACACGCTCGCGTCGGCGGCGTCGGCGGTGAGCTCGGCCTGCAGGATTCCGTCCCGTCTGTCGATTGACCTGGTGGGGCCGCAACTTTACCTTGCGGCAGGGCTCGACGGGGCGCGGGGAACGTACTTGTGACCAAAGGTGTGCAGATCGCGCTCGCCGTGCTGTCGGTCTTCGCGGGCGTAGTGATCGTCCTCACACTCGGCGCGTCGGGCGAAGGCACGTTCCGCTATTACTCGGACGTCGGCTCGTTCGCGAGCGCGCCGGCGAGTGAGACTTCGCAGGCGGCGCGCGTCCACGGCTTCGTCGTCGCGGGCTCGATCGCGAAGGATTTGCCCGCGGGGCACGTCGACTTCCGCGTCGAGGACAAGGGCAAGTCGCACGTGCTGGCCGTGCGCTATCTCGGCATCGACGTCCCCGACATGTTCAAGGACGGGGCCGAGGTGGTCGTCGAAGGCCACTTCGAGTCGGGCACGTTCCTCGCGGAGCGCGTCATGGCGAAGTGCCCCTCGAAGTACGAGGCGAAGGTCGGCGAGAAGACCTAGGCTCGTGTCCGTCGCGCGCCGCGCGAGGCGCGCGGAGACGCAGAGGGAGGCGATTTGCTCGTCACGCTCGGACAACTGGCGCTACCGCTCGCAGTGCTCTTCGCGCTGTACGCGGGAGGCGCCGCGGTGATCGGGGCGCTGCGCGGCCAGCCACAGCTGGTGCGCAGCGCGGAGCGCGCGGTGATCGCCGTGTTCGCGCTGCTGGTGCTCGCGATGCTCGGCGTCGAGGCGGCGCTGGTCGGCGATCGCTTCGACTTGCGCTTCGTGCAGCAGATCTCGTCGCGCGAACAACCGCTGATCTTCAAGCTCGCGCTCTGGGGCGGGCAGGCCGGCTCACTCTTGCTGTGGACCTTCATGCTCGGACTGATGAGCTTTCTCGTCGTGATCCAGAACCGCAACCGCAACCGCACGCTCATGCCGTGGGTGATCGCGGTGATGATGCTGAGCGTCGTCTTCTTCGGATCGATCGTGAGCTTCGTGTCGAGCCCGTACGAAGCGCTCCCGCCCGGAACGTCCTGGTCGAGCGGCCAGGGCATGAACCCGCTCTTGCAGCACCCCGCGATGCTGATTCATCCGCCGATTCTCTACACCGGATTCATCGGCTTCTCGGTGCCGTTCGCGTTCGCCGCCGCCGCGCTCATCACCGGCGAGCTCGGCACGACCTGGTTCAAGACCACGCGCCGCTGGACGCTCGTTGCCTGGTTCTTTCTCGGCTGTGGGCTGATGCTCGGCGGTCGCTGGGCGTACGAGGTGCTCGGCTGGGGCGGTTACTGGGCGTGGGATCCGGTCGAGAACTCCTCACTCATGCCGTGGCTCGCGGGCACCGCGTTCCTGCACTCGGTCATGATCCAAGAGAAGCGCGGGATGCTGAAGATCTGGAACTTTGCGCTGATCGGCTTGGCGTACTCACTGTGCGTGCTCGGCACGTTCCTGACACGGAGCGGTGTCGTTCAGTCGGTCCACTCGTTCGCGAACGCGGGCTGGTTCGGGATGCTGTTCCTCGGCTACGTGGCCACGCTCGCGCTGGGCTACGCCGCGCTCCTAATTCGGCGCGTGCCGGAGCTGCGCAGTCAGACGCGCCTCGACTCACTGCTCTCGCGCGAGGCCGCGTTCCTGCTCAACAACTACGCGTTCATGGCGCTGCTCTCGATCGTGTTCTACGGAACGCTCTACCCCGTGTTCTCGGAGGCCATCACCGGCACGAAGGTGCAGATCGGCCCACCCTTCTTTCAGCGCTACGCGGGACCGGTGGCGATCTTCCTGTTGTTCCTGACTGGCGTGGGACCGCTGATCGCGTGGCGCCGCGCGACCTGGGTGAACGTGCGGAAGAGCTTCATCTTGCCCGCGGCGGCGGCCGTGGTCACGGCCGGCACGCTCTACGCGCTCGCACCGCGGCGCTTCTATCCGATCGCGTTCTTGTCGCTGTGCGCGTTCGTGGTGGCGACGATCGCCGAGGAGTACTGGCGCGGAATCCGCTCACGCATGCGCCGCGGGGAGAACCCGGTCATCGCAGTGATCGAGCTCGTGCGCCGCAATCAGCGCCGCTACGGCGGCTACGTCGTGCATCTCGCGGTGGTCTTGATGTTCGTCGGCTTCGTCGGCGCGATCTTCAACCTGGAAGAGACGAAGATTCTCGCGCCCGGCGAGAAGTGGGATCTCGCGGGTTACACCGTCGAGTACCGCCAAGCTCGGCCGGTGTCTCACCCGCACTACGCGGGCGCGGTCGCGCGTCTCGCGCTCTACGAGCACGGCAAACCGATCGGGATGCTCTTGCCCGAGAAGCGCATGTACTTCCAGCAGGAGCAACCGACCACGATCCCGGCCGTCTCGTCTGGGTTGAGCGAGGACTTCTACGTGATCCTCGCGGGGCTCGAGCCCGATCAGCACGCGGCGCTGAAGGTGTACGTGAATCCGCTGGTGAACTGGATCTGGATCGGCGGCTTCGTATTCGTGTTCGGGAACACGCTGCTTTTGTGGCCATTCGGCGGGCGCGACAAGACGGGCCCCGAGGCGGACTGAGCCGAAAGATGAGCGCGCGTCCCGCACTGCTCTTCCTCGCGCTGTTCGCCTGCGCGGCGCGCGCGAATGCGGCCGTGATCGAGGGGCGCATCTCGCACCCGACCAAGCTCGCCGCCGCGGCGCGACTCGTGGTCGAAGCGATCGGCCTCGATCCCGAGGAAAAGGCGATCGTGCGCCAGACGAAGAGCGACGAGCAGGGGCGCTATCGCTTCGACGATCTGCCGGCGCCCGCCGCGTATCTGGTGCGCGCGCGCTACGAGGGACTCACTTTCCCGGGTGGCAGCGCCGCCTTCCCGCCCGCCGAGAAGGACAAGCACCAGACACTCGACTTCAAGATCTACGACCAGAGCGCGGACGGCTCGCGCCTGCACCTGACGACGCTGCAGTGGGTGATCGCGCGCAGTGCCGGTGTCTGGCGCGTGCAGCAGAGCGCGACGATCGCGAACCCGGACTCCGTGGTCGTGATCGTCCCGCCGGCGCAGCCGCCACCGGCCGGTATCGGCTTGGCCGCGGGTCATGGCAAGCTCGAGACCTTCTTCGGGCGGCTGCCCGACGGCGTGGAGGTTCTGGGGGACGTCGCGGAGATTCGCGGTCCCATCTTCCCGGGCGAGGAAGGCTTCACTCTGCAGGTCGAGTACGACCTCGAGCAGAAGGGCGACGATCTTTCGACCGAGATCGAGGTGCCGAGCGGCGTGGAAAACCTGGCGGTGTACGTCCAGGACTTCGGTATCGAGGTCGAGGCGGGCGAGCTACACCCCGCGCGGCCCGCGCGCCAGGAAGACCAGACCTACGAGACGTTCCTCGGCTTCGACGTGCCGAGCGGAACGCGCCTCCCCCTACACGTACATGTGTTGCCGCCCGTGAATCGCGTACCGGTGTCGCTCGTGGCGCTGCTCGCGGCGCTCGGGGCGGGCGCGCTATTGTTCTTCGTCGCGACGCCCGTCGTGCGCGAGGCGCTCGCCCGTGACACGGGCCCGCAGGAGTCACTCGAGCCCGAGAGCCCCGCGAAGGCGGCGCTCGCCGCCGCGCTGCACGATCTCGAGCACGACTTCGAGACCGGCAAGCTCTCCCCCGAGGACCGCCTGCGCCTGCGCGAGGACCTGCGCCACGAGGCCTTGGCCGCGCTCGCCCGCGAGCGCTACGCGCCGATCGCGGCGCCGCCGCTCGCGGACGCGGCGCCCCGCGCGTGTAGCTGCGGGCGGGTCGCGGCGGCGGGCGACCGGTTCTGCGCCGCGTGCGGGCAGGCGTTTTGAACGCGCTCGACGCCGTCGGCGTCGCCAAGGACTACGGCCCGGTGCGCGCGCTCGACGGAGTCGACCTCGAGCTCGCGCCCGGGACGATCGCGCTGCTGCGCGGCCCGAACGGCGCCGGCAAGAGCACCCTGCTGCGCGTGCTCGGCGCGCTGACCCGGCCGACACGGGGAAGTGTACGGGTGCTGTCTCGTGACCCATTCTCGAGCCGCGACGCCGCGGTGCGCGCGCGCGTCGGCTTCCTCGGCCAGGACGCCGCGCTCTACGGCGAGCTCACGGTCGCCGAGAACCTGCGCTTCGCGGCGCGCTTGCGCGGCGCGGACGAGCGCGAGCTCGAACGCGTTTCGGACCTGTTGGCGCTCGATCCCGTGCTCGATCGGCGCGCGCGCACGCTCTCGCAGGGCTTCCGGCGCAGGGTCGGCTTGGCGCGCGCGCTGCTCGGCGATCCGGCGCTGCTCTTGCTCGACGAGCCCTGGAACGGACTGGACGCCGCATCGGCCGAGCGCCTCTCGCGCTTGCTCGAGCAGCTGCGCGCGCGCGGCGTCGCGGCGCTCGTCGCGAGTCACGCCGCTGCGACGGAGCTGCCGACGTTCGACCGCGAGCTCGTGCTCGCGCGCGGCCGACTCACATGAGCGGGCCGACGGTCGCGCTCGAGGTCTTCGCCAAGGACCTGCGCCTCGACCTGCGCAGCCGCGATCGACTCGGGCACATGGCCGTCTTCGCGCTGCTGGTCGTGGCGTTGCTCTCGATCGTCCTGCCTGCGTCGAAGCCGGAGCGCCTCTCGTGGTCGCCTGCCCTTCTTTGGGTGGTGATGCTGTTCACTTCGCTGCTCGGGCTCGCGCGCGCGTTCCAGTCCGAGACCGAGGAGGGCGCCATCGCGCTCTTGGTGCAGGCGCCCGTCGACCGAGGCTGGATCTTCGTGGGCAAAGCCGGCGCGAGCCTCGTGGCACTGATCGGTGTAGAGCTCTGGGCCGCGACCTTGTTCACCGTGTTCCTGGACGTCGACTGGAGCCCGGGCGCGCTCGCGTGCGCCGCCGCCGGGCTGCTCGGCGCGGTCGGCCTCGCCGCGGTCGGCACCCTGCTCTCTGCGCTCGCGGTCGGCGTGCGCTTCCGCGAGTTCCTGCTCCCGGTCCTGCTCTTCCCGCTGGTGCTCCCGATCCTCGTCTTTGCGTCGAGCATCACGGCCGACGCGCTCGCCGGGCGCGATGTTTCCGCGCAGTTGTGGTGGGCGTTCTCGCTCTACGACTGGGTGTTCGCGCTGCTAGGCTACTTCGTCTTCGACTACGTCCTGGAGGATTGAGCGAATGGTTTCGGCTGCGGTGATGCTCTCGGTGGTTGGCGCGCTCGCGTGGCTCTTGTGGCTCACGCGCGACATCGGCGAGCGCATCGCCACGACGCGCTGGATCGGCGGCGTCGCCCTCGCGCTAGTCCCGCTGTGGCTGTGGCTCGTCGCGTACTACGCGCCGATCGAGGTCGCGCAGGGGATCATCCAAAAGATCTTCTACGTCCACATTCCGGCGATCATCCCGACATACTTCGGGTTCGTTCTGTCGGCGGCCGGCGGCGGGCTGTATCTCCGCACGCGAGACGATCGCTGGGATCAGCTCGCGGTCGCCGGCGCCGAGGTGGGCGTGGTGTTCTGCTCGCTGATGCTCGTCGTCGGCCCGATCTGGGCGAAGCCGGCTTGGGGTCACTGGTGGGTTTGGGATCTACGGCTCACCACGACCCTGATGCTCTGGTTCATCTACGTCGCGTATCTCTTCCTGCGCAGCTTCTCTTTCGGGAGCGACACCGCGAAGACCTTCACCGCCGTCTACGGGATCGCGGGCATCGCGGCGATTCCGTTCGTCTACTTCGCGGTCGACCTCGCGCAGGGCTCGACCATGCACCCGTCGAATCCCTCGCGCGAGGGGCTGCCACCCGAGATGGGGCGCGCCGTCGGCGTGGGCATGGTCACGTTCATCTGGATCTTCGCGTGGCTCGTCGCCAAGCGGCTGGAGCTCGCGGCCTTGCAAGCGCACGCGCTGGTCGCGAGTCGCGTGCGGAGCGTCTGATGCCCTGGGTGATCGCCGCCTACGCCGTCACTGGCATCGCGCTCGTCGGATACGCGCTTCACCTGCGCGCCGCACGCCGTGCAGCGCTGCGCGATCTGCAGCGCCGCAGTTGACAAATTCTGGCCTGCCGGAGATAAATCGTCTCGGCCGTCGCACCTGCGATTTCCACGTCGACCTTGCGGACGTATAAGCGCAAGCTCCCCTCCACCCTGTCTGCCTTGGCCTTGGTTCGAGGTGTTGCGCGCGCACGCTGCACTTGCGTTTCCGAGGGGAGCGCGCTTCCACTTCGCGGCGTAGACGCACCCAGCGAAGTCGCAGGCCGGCGGGGTCGTACGGATGCAGCGAACGCGCAGGTTCTTCGGTCAAAGGGTCAGAACGGCGGAGCGGGGGTGCGCTGGGCGTCGATCGAGATGGAGCGCCTTGGCACGA
The DNA here is from genome assembly GCA_041498295.1 of bacterium. GTDB lineage: Bacteria > Myxococcota_A > UBA9160 > SZUA-336 > SZUA-336 > VGRW01. The sequence goes on from JBGQIB010000040.1 coordinate 17,106, forward strand.
AGGTTGGATTGACCGGCAACAGACTCTGGGACACGAGCCCAGCAACGACAGGGACGCGACGAGTTGAAGTGGCAAGACCTTTTCAGTCTTCGACTATTGAGTCGCCAATTTTGGCGCCACGCGGCGTCGATCTCAAAGCCGGCCGCAGAGCCGAGTTGGAGCGAAGCCATGGCGCCTAGGGAGAACGAGCAGATGACGGGCCACGAGGACCTCGGGAGGTCGAGTCAGATGGCGCGGATGAAGCGTGGCGTCGGCTACTGCGAGAACACCGAGTGCGAGGACTACGCGAAGGGCGTGTTCCTGCTGAACCACGGCGACACGTTCTACTGCCCGCGCTGCCGTCAGCTCGGCAAGGTCGAGAAGGAGCGCGGCTTCTACACCGGCAACTCGGACATCTTCAAAGAGGTCCGCGTCGAGTACAACTTCGATCCGATCCACGGCATCTACCGCGAGATCGCGATCGTGCGCGACGAGAGCCTCTGGGGCCGCAACAACGTCTACACGCTGCAGTCGCCGCTGATCAAGACCGAGAAGCGCGCGCTGAAGGTGGCCGAGGCAATCCTCGCGAACCTGAACCGCTATCGCGGGCTTCTGTCGGGCGACGACATCCCGCGCACGACCGAGATCATCCTCTCGTTCGACGACGACTTCGAAGAGTTCCAGAAGCGCTTGTCCCAGCTCTCGAAGGAATGGGAAGCCAGCGGCCTGCGCGAGCTGTCTCCGCGTTGATCCGCACTGCAGGTCTCTACCACCTGCACTTGCACGTCGCCGACCTCGAGCGCTCGCTGCGCTTCTACTGTGAAGTCTTCGGAATGCGGGAGCTGTTCCGCGACGGCCCGATGATGGTGTTCCTGCAGACTCCCGGTTCCTCGGACCTGCTGACACTGAACGGTGACGCCGCGCTCGCGCGCACCGTGGGCGTGGGCGCCGGGGTCGATCACTTCGGCTTCCAGCTCGCGCCCGGACAGAGCCTCGACGCCGCGATCGCCGAAGTCGAGCAGGCCGGCGGCAAGCTCGTGCGCCGCGGCGAGCACGGGCCCGGTTTCGCCTACGCCTACGTGACCGACCCCGACGGCTACACGATCGAGCTCTAGCGAGGCGCCGGCCGGGGCGCGACTACGGGCTCGATGCGCTGAAACGGATAGAGCGCCTGCGCCACCAAGGTGCGCGGCAAGCGCTTGGTCGTGCCGTACTCCGCGGGCCAGTGCCGGCCGGGCATGTGGAAGGTGCCGAAGAGCTTGTCGTAGACGGGCAGGTGCACGGCGTAGTTCGTGTCGATCGCCGGTTTGTCCGAGCTGTGGTGCCAGTGGTGGTACTGCGGCGTCGTGACCAGGTACCTGAGCGGCCCGAACGGGAGCGCCACGTTCGCGTGCACGAGCACCGCCTGCAGCGCCGCGAACAGCACGTAGGCATCCAGCGCCCCCTTGTCGGGCCCCAGCAGATACAGCGGCACCATCACGAGCGAACGGTCGACGAGAATCTCGATGAAGTGACTGCGCGAGCCCGCGAGCCAGTCCATGTGCTCGCTCGAGTGGTGGACAGCGTGGAACTTCCAGAGCCAGGGGACCTCGTGGAACGCGCGGTGCGTCCAGTACTGCACGAGATCGGCGCCGAACACGAGCAGCACGAACTGCGCGGCCACCGGCAGCGAAGTCACGAAGGCCTGCATGCGCGCGTTCGTCGCCCAGCCGAACGCCATCGGCGCGAACGAGTTGCCCACCAGCAAGAGCACGCTGATGAGCAGGTGGTTCACGCTGAAGTACACGAGATCGAGGCGCCACTCCGGCCGCAGGATCGCCTGTTCGTCGTACTTCGGAATCACCTTCTCGATGAACGTGAAGACGACGACGGACAGCACGAAGTCGAGCAGCAGCCAATCGAGCCCGAGCGAGACCTCGCGCGGCTCGACGGGCGAACCGTGCACGTTCCAGGCGCCGAGCGCGAGCGCCGCCAAGGTGAACAGGACCCCGATCGCGCCCATGCGTTTGCGCCGGCCGAGCGCGAACGTCGCGAGCCCGAAGCCGAGTGACACGCAGATGCCGATGCGCAGCAGGAGCCGGATCTGATCCGGGTCGTACACGCTGCGCAGCTCGGCCGTGGTCAGGTAACTCGGATAGCGGAAGCAGAGCACGGTGAGGAAGCTCATGACGCCGAGGAACGCGGAGGCGTAGCCGCTGATGCGCCCCTGCCCGACGCGCAGGAAGCGGTTCGACATGTCGGGGACCTGGCGCTCGCGGTACTCGTGACCTGGGCTCGCGTCCATGAAACAGAGTGTAGCGAAGAGTTGGCGCGCGGAGTCAGTCGATTCGGCGCGCGCGGTCGCGCGCTTCGACGCCGGCAGAGGGATGCTGTCGGCATGGCGAAGACACTCGATCTCAGGGGAACGTCAGTGCTCCTCACCGGCGCGTCGCGCGGCATCGGCCGTGAGCTGGCGCGCGAACTCGCGGTCGCCGGCGCGCGCCTCGCGCTCGCCGCGCGCGGCGCCTCCGAGCTCGAGAAGCTCGCGGCCGAGCTGCGCGAGGCCGACGCGGAGGCACACGCGATTGCGATCGATCTCCGCGACGATACCTCCGTCTCGCGCGGCGTCGCGCGCGCGCGCGAGGCGCTCGGCTCGATCGACGTACCGGTGAACGACGCGGGCATCGCGCATCAGGCGCCGTTCCTCGCGCTCGACCCGAGTCAGGTGCGCGAGGAGATCGAGCTGAACTCCCTGGGCCCGGTGCGCACCGTGCGCGCCGTGCTGCCGGAGATGCTGGCGCGCGGCAGCGGCACGATCGTCGACGTCTCGTCCGTGCTCGGCAGCGTCGCCGGGCCTTCCGTCACGACTTACTCGGCGTCCAAGGCGGCGCTCGACGCCCTCAGCTTCGCTTTGCGCGGAGAAGTTGCCGAGTGCGGCGTGCGCGTCGTCGTCTTCGTCGCGCTGCATACCGCGACCGAGGCCGGGCGCTCCGTGCGCTTCGACGGCGTGCCGATCGCCGACCCGAAGGAGGTCGCGAGACACGCGCGGCGCGCGCTCCGTCGCGGTCGGCGGCGCGAATTCTCGGGCGTCGGGAATCGCATCCTGGTCGCAGTGAGTCGCCTCTCGCCGCGGCTCGGCGACCAGCTCATGGCCGGCACGACGCGCGCGCTGCTTCAGCGGCCGAGCTCGCCGCGCACGTAGCGACCCCACGCGCGCTCCGCGAAGCCGCGGCACGAGAGCCCGTAGCGCGCGAAGTAGCGCTCGAGGTTCGCCACGTCGCGGCTCAGGTATTCGAACCCCCCAGGGTGCGTATGGAGGTTCAGTGACTGCGGCACGTCGATGATCCACGGCCGGTCCGCGGACCAGAGCACGTTGTAGGCCGAGAGGTCGCCGTGCACGAGGTGCAGGTCGAGGAAGATCTCGACGTTGCGCTGCAAGCGTTCGAGCGCCGCGCGCGCCGCGTCGGGCGCGAGCTCGACGAAGCGGAGCTGCGGCGCGGCGCCCTCCCCGTCCCCGACGAGCTCCATCAAGATCGCGTCCGCGCTGCTCGCGAGCGGCTCCGGCACGTCCGCGCCCGCGTCGTGCAGGCGACATAGGGTCTCCCACTCCCACGCTACCCACTCGCGCTGCGCCATACGCTTTCCGGTGTCGGTCTTGGTGCGCATCGCGCGCTTCGCGCGCGCGTCGAGCGCAGTGCGCTCCGCTGCGTACGTGCGGCCGCCTCGGAACGCCCGGAACTTCGCGGCGCGGTACACCTTCGCGACCAGGTGCTCGACACCCACAGACGGGTGCGCGGCGCACAGATACACGGTCGCTTCCTTGCCGTCCCCGACGACGCCGAGCACGTCGGTGATCAAGCCCTGGCCCCCGAACTGCGCGAGCACCTCGGCCTTCTCGAGCTCGGCCAACATCCCACGCGTGAACGCGGCACCCGACAGACGGGAGCCGCCGATTCGCTTCGACAACTTCGCTCTCCAAGGCGAGGAAAGATCGCGAGACGAGACTTCGCCACTTGGGCTCAAGTCTCCGGCTCGCGGGTTCCTCGCCGAGAGCAGCTATCCAAGCCCCGGGTCGCGGGTCAGCGCGTCGGGGCGGTCCGGAGGCGTGAGCGATTTCCGCTGATGACTTGAACAGTCATGTGTCGCCTCCTCCGCTCCGAAAACCGGAGCACAGCAATCGTTACACGAGATCGCGTGGGGATCAAGCGGGACGCAACAGCGCGATGCCGAGCACGAGCAGTGCGAGGCCGGCGAGCTTCTGCGCGGTTAGCGACTCTTGGAAGAACAGGATCGCGCCGACCGTCGTGACGATCAGCATCGCGACGTCCGAGATCGGGATCGCGACCGACGCCTCGAGCTTGCCGGTCGCGAGGCGCACGAACGCAAGCAGGCCGACGCCCTGCATCAAGCCCGCGATCGCGAGCGGCCAGAGCTGCGCGCGCGTCGGCGGCGCGGAGGCGGCGCTCCAGAGCGCGGCTGCGCCGACCGGAACGAGCGAGACGAGCGCGAGCAAGAGCGAGCCGGCCGGGCCGCCATAACTCGTCATGCGCGCGACCAGCGGGTAGCCGCCCCAGAAAATCGCGACTAGGGCGATGCAGATCCACTCGACGCGCGTGCTCATCGATGACTCCCCCCCGAGCGACCGCGGAAGTCCGCCGGTGTCTCGCCCGTCCAGCGCTTGAATGCGCGGAAGAAGACGCTCGGCTCCGCGAACCCGACCAGGTAGCTGACTTCGGAGATCGGCAGTCCCATCTCGAGATACACCTCCGCGCGCGTGCGGCGTAGCCCGTCGAGCAGCTTCGCGACGGACGTACCCTCGCGCCCGAGCCGCCGCTGCAGGGTGCGCGGGCTCGTGCGCAGCTTGCCCGCCAACGCCGCGACCGACAGGACGCCCTCGGGTAGTGACTCCGCGAGCGCCCGGGGCGCTTGCTCCGCGACCGGCCCGGCCGAGGCGAACGCGCGCGCGCGCGCCGAGACCTGGCCCTCGAGGAAACGCTCGAGCGCGGGGGCGCCGTCCAACATCGGGCGCGTGAGTACGTCGGCCCCGAAGCTCCACGCGTAGCACTCGGTGCCGAACTCGGGCGCGCTTCCGAGGTGCCGCTCGTACTCCGCGTGCGGCCCGTGTGGCGCGTGCACGAACTCGAGCGAGCGCCCGTGCGACCGACAGGTCGGCGCTCTCATCTCCCGGGCTAGTAGACGATCTTCGTGATCGGGAACTCGACGATGCCGGTTGCGCCGGCGTCGGCCAGGTCGGGAATCAGATCGCGTGCGCGCAGCTCGTCGACGATCGTGTTCACCGCGACCATCCGGCCGTCCGCGAGCGGTGAGACGGTCGGCGACGCGAGCGCCGGAAGCAGGGCCAGCACCTTCTGCAGCCGGTCCTTCGGGCAGTTCAGCATGAGCCCGACCTTGCCTTGCGCCGCCATCGCGCCCGTGAGCATGAGCGCGAGGCGGTCGAGCTTGCGCCGCTTCCACGGGTTCTCGTACGCGAGCTTGTTCGCGATCAGGCGCGGCGTGCTCTCGAGCAGTGTCTCGACGATGCGCAGCCCGTTCGCGCGCAGGCTCGAGCCGGTCTCGGTGATCTCGACGATCGCGTCCGCGAGCAGCGGAGGCTTCACCTCGGTCGCGCCCCACGAGAAGTCGACGATCGCCTTCACCCCGTGTTTCTCGAGCCAGTCATTCACGAGCCCGACACACTCGGTCGCGATGCGCTTGCCCTCGAGATCTTTCACGCCCGCGATCGCAGAGTCCTGGGGTACGGCGAGCACCCAGCGGGTCGGCGCGAAGCTCGTCTTCGAGTAACGCAGCTCCGCGAGCTCCTTCACGTCGGCCTTGTTCTCGCTGATCCAGTCGTGACCCGCGATGCCCGCGTCGAGCGCACCCTGATGGACGTAGCGCCCCATCTCCTGCGGCCGGAGCAGCACACACTCGATCTCTTTGTCGTCGATCGACGGGAAGAGCGAGCGCTCGGGAAACTGCATGCGGTAGCCGGCGCGCTCGAAGAGCTGCGCGGTCATCGACTCGAGTGACCCCTTCGGAAAGCCGAAGCGGAGCACTTGTGTGCCGTCCTTCGACCGTTTCGCGCCCAATGCCATGCGCGCGACTCTATCGGGTGTCGCGCGCCGCTGCCAGCCGTTCGCGCAGGCTCTCGAGCGCGTCGAAACGCGGCCCGCGTCGGAACGCCGTGTCCCCGCGCAGCGGGTTGCCGTCGGCGACGATCGCGCCCTGACGCAGCAAGAGCTCGAGCGCGTTTCCCGCCGCAACCGCGCAGACACCTTCGGGGAAGTGCGCCTCGCCGGTCAGGAGCTCCTCGCGCTGCGCTTCCTGCGCGCGCTTGATCCACGCCTCGCGCGCGCCGTCGCCCTTGCTCTCGGCGACGACCCTCGCGACCGCGGCGTAAGCCTCGAGCAGCGGCTGGAGCTGCGCGCGCAGGAACGCGAGCCACTGCGCGCCGGTCTCGCTCGGGCGCAGCGCGCCGCCCGAGCCCGCCTCGACCCAACCGCGCGCGACCAGATGCGCGAGCACGCGCTCGAGACGCTCGTGCCGCGCGTCGCCCTCGACGGGAAAGAACTCCGAGCTGAGGAGGTCGAGCCACTCCGACGCTTCTCGGTGTAGGTCCTCGCGCGAGAGCTCGGCGCGCAGCGCGAGCGCGATCACGCCCGGCCAGACGAGCGCGTGACCCACCGCGGCGCGATAGAGATCGAGCGCGGGGCGCATGCCTTCGGCGACCTGCAGGAGATCGCCGCGCGGCGACGGAACCCGCAGCACTCGTTCGGCCTGCTCCAGGAGCTCGGTGACCGTCTCGGGCCGTCCCGTCTCGAGGCAGCGTTCGAGCGCGCCGTCGCGCTTGACGTCGAGGAGCTCCAAGAGCGCGGCGACCTCGACCACGCGCTCGCGCAGCTCGTCCTCGCGCAGCGCGTTCGCGGTCTGGCCGAGCAGCGCCGCCGCGGCCACCGTCGAGCGACCCGCGGTGACCAGGTCGTTGATGCAGCGGCACAGCTCGACGCCGAGCACCGCCGACGTCGCGCGCAGATCGGGGATCTTCCCCGGACCGAGGCGGCGCGGGAAGTCGGGCCCGAGTCGCTGCGCGAGCGAGATCGGCTGCCCGAAGCGAACGGTCACGCTGCCATAGCGATAGCGCAACACGCGGCCGGCGCGAAACAGCGAGAAGAGACTCTCGCGCTGCTTCACCGCCCCACCTCTCTCTGCGGCCACAGAGCCCTCTTCGACCAAGCGCTCGTAGGTGAACCCGACCGGGACGAGATACAGGTCGCGGCGCGCGCCCCGAGCGTATGCCTCGAGCACCATGCGCAGCATGCCGAGCCGCGGGCGCAGGGTCTTTCCGGTGCGCGAGCGGCCGCCCTCGATGAAGAATTCCTGGGTCACTCCATCCTTGATCAGATGCTGGACGTAGCTGCGGAACACCGCGGTGTAGAGCGGATCGCCGTCGAAGCTGCGCCGCAGGAAGAACGCGCCGGCGCGGCGGAAAATAGGCCCGAGCGGCCAGAACGCGAGGTTGAGGCCGGCCGCCACCTGCGGTGGAACCAAGTGATTTCGGTAGAAGAGCCACGACAGGATCAGATAGTCGAAGTGCGACCGATGACTTGGAACCAACACCAGGGGGTGTAGCTTGGCCGCGTCGACCACCGCATCCAGACCGTGCAGCTCGAGGCGCGCGAACAAACGCTTGAAGAGCGTCTCGACGACCACCGCCAACACGGCGAGCATCGTCGGGCTCGGGCTTGCCGCGATCTCGGCCAGGCTCTTCTGCGCGCGCGACTCGACCCGCGCGGGCGAGCGCCGCTTCTCGCGCGCGATCTCGCCGATCACGCGCCGTACCTCGGTGTCGTCGAGCACCGCCTCCTGGACTCGCGCGAACGAAGGCAGCGCGGCGCCGACGACCGGCTTCTCCTCGCGTCGCAGGAAGATCAAGAGCGAGCGCCGCACCTGTTTCACCACGCGCTCGCGGCCCGAGACGCGGTTTTGGTCCACGAACGCGCGCAGATCGATCGCCGTGCCCACGCGCACGGCGAGATTCCGATAGTTCCAAAGGAACGAGACGACCTTGCCGAAGTCGGTCGGCCGCTCGTTCCCGCCGTAGAAGAGGTTCAGGAAGGGGCGCGCCGGCCGCGCGCCTTTGCGCCAGAACAGCGCGAGCGGGACCAATGAGACGGGCACCTCGTGCGCGAAGCTCGTGTCGATGACCTCGCGCAGGTAGTCGAGCTCCGTGCGGCCTTCGCGCACCGCGCGTCGGCGGCGGTGCACGCGTGTGCGGATCTTGTCGGTGCGCAGGAAGAGGAAGGCCGAGCCGCCCTCCCGCACCACGTGCCGGATCTGCTGGATGCTCTGCTCGCGCATGCCGCGCGCGCCGCGACGCACGCGCTCCGCGATGCCCCGCGCCAGCAGGCGCAGCGCCTCGCCGAACGGGCGGTAGTAGAAGAACTTGATCCCGTTCGCGAACGCCGAGAGTCGGATTCCCGACAGCAGAAACAGCCAGTTGAACAGGAAGTAGTCGAGCCGCGAGCTGTAGCGCATGACGTAGATGACTGCGCCGTCGCGATCCAGCGCGCGCAGCCGGTCGGCGTCGTCCGACTCGAAGGCGAACTGGCTGAAGAAGCGGCGTGCGAACGCGCCCGCCGTGCGCCCGAAGCTCGGCGCCATCGACGTGTACGGATTCCCGACCCTACCGTCGGTGACGACGGGCGAAGGATCCCGTGGGGCCGGATCCGGGACGAGTCGCAGCGGAGCGTCGGCCACGCCCGGAATCTACTGGCCGAATCGCGGAGCGCGAGGGCCGTCCGATGGACTTCGCTCGGCTGCGCCTCGCTGCGCGCGCCTTCGGCGCTTGCCCACGCGGCTCGGGACGGCCCTCGCCCCGCGGCACTCGACGCTGTCTGTTCTATCAGCCCATCAGGTTGAACTGAGACTCCGGCAGGAAGACCTTGTTCTCGTTCGCGGCGATGTCGTGGGCGCTGACGCCATTCGGGTTCTTGAAACCCTCGGCGCCGACGACCTTGAGCTCGGTGACCTTGCTGCCCGACACGAACAGGAACTTGCCGGTCCTGTCCTTCGACAGGTCGCTCACCATGTAGAGCACGGCGGGCGAGACCTTCTCGGGCGCGAGCGCCTGCTTCACCGCGTCGGCGCCCATGCCCGGGAGATCCTCGGTCAGGCGAGTCACCGCCACGGGCGCGAGTCCCCAGACGCGGATGTTGTACTTCTTGCCCTCGAGCGCGAGACAGCGCGTGAAGCCGGCGATGCCCGCCTTCGCGGCGCCGTAGTTCGACTGCCCGAAGTTGCCGATCAGGCCGGAGGTGGAGCTCGTGTTCACGATGACTCCGCCCTGCCCGCGCTCCTTCATGTGCGTGAACACCGGGCGAGTCACGCAGTAGGTGCCCTTGAGGTGCACCTGGATCACGATGTCCCACGAGGCTTCGTCGGTGTTGACCAGCGTCTTGTCGCGCAGGATGCCCGCGTTGTTCACCAGGATGTCGATCTTGCCGAACGCATCGATCGCCGACTTCGCGATCCCCGCGCCGCCCGCGACGCTCGCGACGCTGTCGTAGTTCGCGACGGCCTGACCACCCGCGGCCTGGATCTCCTTCACGACCTGATCCGCCATCGAGTGACCGCCGCCCGCGCCGTCGCGCGCACCGCCGAGGTCGTTCACCACCACGGCCGCGCCTTCCTTCGCGAACAGAAGTGCGTGACAGCGCCCGAGCCCGCCGCCCGCGCCGGTAACGATTGCGACCTTGCCATCCAGAAGACCCATGAGTTTCTCCTCGAACTAGTCGAGGACGACGAGCACGTCGCCCTCTTCTACGCTTTGACCTTCCTCGACGAGAATCTTCGCGACGCGACCAGGCGCCGGCGCCTCGACGGGGAGCTCCATCTTCATCGATTCCAGAATCACGAGCACGTCGGCTTCACGTACCGTCGCTCCGACCGACGTCTCGATCTTGAAGACGGTGCCCGTGATGTGCGCCTCGACGTTCTGGCTCAAACCGGCGCGTAGTCTATGAGAGTGCGGCGGCGCAGTTCAACCGGCGTCTGCTAGCCTGCGCGCGAATGCTCGAGACCTTGACCAAGGGGTTCCGCAGCGCCCGCGACCGATTCCGCGGCGTGGCCGAGCTCGACGACGCGAACATCGCCGACGCGCTCTCGGACGTGCGGGCATCGCTGCTCGAGGCCGACGTAGACCTCGGCATCGTGCGCGAGTTCCTGGCCAAGGTTCAGGAGCGGGTGCGGGGCGAAGTCGTGCGCCTCGAGGCCGGCAAGAAGAGCGGCCAGAAGCTGCGCGTCACCCCCGGCGATCACTTCACGAAGGCCTGCTATGAGGAGCTCGTCGCGCTGATGGGAGCGGGCGAGCCGCTCGAGCCCGTGCGCGACCGCACGCGCGCGATCATGCTGCTCGGCCTTCAGGGTACGGGCAAGACGTCGACCGCCGCGAAGCTCGCGCGCTACCTGAAGGCAAGGGGCGACCGACCGCTCTTGGTCGCGGCCGACGTGCGCCGCCCCGCGGCGCGCGAGCAGCTGAAGCTGCTGGGCGAGGCGATCGGCGTGCCGGTGTTCTCGCGCGACGGCGACGACGCGCCGGCGATCTGCGCCGAGGCGCTCGCCTGGGCGCGCGTCGAGAAGCGCGGCTCCGTGATCCTCGATACCGCGGGCCGGCTGCAGATCGACGACGAGCTGATGCGCGAGCTCGAAGAGATCGCGGCGCTCACCAAGCCCGAGCACGTGACACTGATCTGTGACGCGATGATGGGGCGCGAGGCGGTGAACGTGGCGCGCGGCTTCGCGGCGCGCATTCCGATCGACGGCTTGATCCTCACGAAGCTCGACGGTGACTCGCGCGGCGGCGCGGCGCTCGCGATTCGCGCGGCCACCGGCGTGCCGGTGCGCTTCGTCGCGGTCGGCGAAGCGACCGACAAGCTCGAGGCGTTCCGGCCCGAAGGGCTCGCGCAGCGCGTGCTCGGCCAGGGTGACGTCGTCGGCCTGATGCAGGACTTCGAGGCGGTCGTCGACGTCGAGGAAGCCGAGAAGGACGCGGAGCGGATGCTGCGCGGGAAGTTCTCGTTCGACGACTTCCTGACTCAGCTGCGCACGATCCAGAAGATGGGCTCGCTCACGGATCTGCTCGCCAAGATCCCCGGGATCTCGGACATGATGCCCGAGGGCGCGAAGCTGGATCCGTCGGAGCTCCGGCGGATCGAGGCGATGATCACCTCGATGACTCCCGCGGAGCGCCAAAAGCCTGAGCTGATCACGCCGTCGCGACAGAATCGCATCGCGCGCGGCTCGGGCACGAAGGTGCCCGACGTCGCGGGGCTCTTGCAGCGCTTCAAGGCGATGCGCGAGATGATGGCGTCGCTCGGCGGCGCCGGCGGACTGCTCGGCAAGCTGCCTGGCGTCGGCCGCATGTTCGGGGGTGGCGCCGGTGGCGCTCCGGAAGGGTTCGACCCGTCACAGCTCGCCGGCCTCGCCGGCATGGCGCCCAACCGGCGGGCGGCGCGCGCGCAGAAGGCGCTCGCGAAGCGCGAGCAGCGCAAGGCGCAGAAGAAGCACAAGCGGCGCGGCAAGCGCCACTAGCTGTCGCGACTCCTCGACAGTGTGTCGCCGGGTCACTGCATGCCGCGAGCAAGCGCGCCGGCTGCCTGCGGCGAGACGCTGGCACCCGAGTTGCTCTCGCGAGATGCCATGACGCCGCCCGCCGAGACCACCGCTGTGATCGCCGCTTTGCCCCGACCTCGCTGGCGACGCGGGCTCGCCTTCCTCTCGCGCGCGCCACAGCTGACCTCGCGCCAGCGAACGGTGCTGTGGCTCGTCTCGCTCGCGTCGCTCTTCGATCAGTACGACCGCTCGCTGATGGCGATGGCGCTGCCGCAGATCCAGGCGGGACTCGGTATCAGCGAGGGCGAAGTGGGCGTGCTCGCGTCGATCGTGCGGCTCGGGTCACTGCCGGCGCTCTTCATCGCGCTCGCCGCCGACCGCATCGGGCGCCGGCGCGCGCTGCTCGGAACGGTGCTCGCGTACACTGCGCTGACCGGAGCGTCGGCGCTCGCGCCGGATCCGCGCAGCTTCATCGCGCTCCAGTTCCTGTCTCGCGTCTTCGGCACCGCCGAGATGCTGATCGCAGTCGTCGTGATCAGCGAGGAGTTCGGGGCCGAGGCCCGCGGCTGGGGGGTCGGCGCGTTTCTCGCGATCCAGGCGTGCGGCGTCGGGCTCGCAGCGATCTTGTTGCCCCTTGCCGCGTCGTTCCCGAACGGTTGGCGCGGGCTGTATCTCGTCGGACTCGGCCCGCTGTTGTTGCTCGCGTGGCTGCGGCGCACCCTGCCGGAGACCTCGCGCTTCGAGGCGCAGGCGCAGCGAGTCCGGCAGCAGCACTTCTTCGCGCCGATGCTGCGCCTCGTGCGCGCCTACCCGAGGCGCTTTGCGGCAACCGCGACACAGCTCTTCTTCATGGGCGTCGCGTATGCGTCGGCCGACTTCCTGGGGCCGAAGTATCTCCAGCAAGGTCACGGCTGGACCCCGGGACAGATGAGCACGCTGTATCTCACCGGCGGCGTCATCGCGATCTTCGGCGCTCCGCTGCTCGGGTCGCTGGGGGACCGCGTGGGCCGCAAGCCGGTCGCGCTCGTGTCGTCGCTGGCGATGCTCTCGCTCGCGCTCGCCTATTTCAACGCGAGCGGTCCCTGGCTCGTGCCGCTGTGGGTCGTCCTGATCTTCTCGCTCACCGGCCACGACGCGGTGCTCTCGACGTACGGCGCGGAGCTGTTTCCGACCTCGCACCGCTCGACCGCGGCAGGCGCCCGGCTGATCGTCGCGACCCTTGCGGGCAGCCTCGGCCTCGCGCTCGAGTCCGCGCTCTATCCGCTCGTGGGCTCGCACTGGAACGCGGTGTCCTTGCTCGTGCTGGTCGGATTTATCTCACCGCTGGTGATCGCCCTGGCCTTCCCCGAGACTGCGGGTCGCAGCCTCGAAGAGATCTCGCCGGAGCACGACGCGCTCCAAGGAGGAGAAAGTCATGAGTCTGCGCACGCGCCTCGATGACCTGACCGCGCTGATCCGCGGCACCGCCATGCTCGCCGTCGAGAAGCTCGAGACGGGGATCGTGTTCAACCCGATGGACGCGCAGCTGCGCGTCGATCCCTATCCGTTCTACGCGCGACTGCGCAGCAAGGACCCGTTCCACCGCTGCAGGAACGCCGACGGCTGGGTACTGTCGCGCTACGAGGACGTGCTGACGGTGCTGCGCGACCCGAGTTACTCCGCCGACGAGCGCAATCACCGCCGCTTCGAGAGCTTCGTGAAGCGCTTCGAGCACGCCGGGCTGCACAACCCGTACGACGACGACCGGGGCTCGATGCTGCGCCTCGATCCGCCCGACCACACGCGTCAGCGCGGCCTGGTCGCGAAGGCATTCACGCCGCGCGCGGTCGAGCGCATGCGCCCGCGGATCGACGCCATCTTGAAGGAGCTGCTCGACTCACGGCCCGCGCGCGGGCCCATGGAGCTCGTGGCCGAGCTCGCGGCCCCGCTGCCCGTGCGCGTGATCGCCGAGATGCTCGGCATCCCGCCCGAGGACCACGAGCGCTTCCGCGACTGGTCGAACGAGGTCGTGCGCGGCCTCGGCGACGGCACCCTCGAGGACCGAAGAGCCGCGGATCGCGCGGGAGAGGAGCTCGACCGCTACTTCGAGGCCATCATCACCGCGCGCCGCACGGCGCCGAAGGACGACCTGATCTCCGCGCTCGCCGCCGCCGAGGACGCCGGCGATCGACTGAAGCGCAACGAGCTGCTCTCGATTCTGACGCTCTTGCTGGTCGCCGGGAACGAGACGACGACCAACTTGATCTCGAACGCGACCTTGGCGCTCCTGCGCAACCCCGACCAGCTCGAGATCCTGCGCCGCGCGCCGGAGAAGGTGCCGGGCGCGATCGACGAGTTACTCCGCTACGACAGCCCGGTGCAGATGACCTCGCGCATCGCGCGCAGCGACCGCGAGCTCAGCGGCCATCGCATCCGGCGCGGCGAACAGCTGATTCTGCTCTTGGCGTCGGCCAACCGCGATCCCGAGGCGTTCTCGGACCCGGATCGTCTCGACGTGACTCGCACGGACGTGCGGCACATCGCCTTCAGTCACGGGAACCACTTCTGTCTCGGCGCGCAGCTCGCGCGGCTCGAGGCCGGGCTCGCGCTCGAGGCGCTGATTTCGCGCTTCCCGAAGTTCACGCTGTTGCCGCAGGAGATCCCCTGGCGGAACAACACGATCCTGCGCGGCCCGAAGACCCTCTGGCTGGAACTCTAGAGAGTCAGCCGCGCAGCAGGCGCTCCAGGGTGAGCGCGTTCTCGTCCTCGCGCTCGGCGGCGCGAATCAGCTCGTCCTTGGTCTGCGCGTCGCTGGCCGCCGCGGCGAGATTCCGATAGAGCGCGCCGCCCGCGCGTTCGAGCGTGGTCAAGAGCTGCTGCTGCTCGAGCGGTGAC
>JBGQIB010000041.1:0-31374 GCA_041498295.1 bacterium
CGCGAATGCGAACGCGCTCTTGCCGGATACCTGCGCGTCGGTGAGCGACTTTCTCGCGACGCTTCCCGGGCGCGAACCGATTGCGTTCCTGGGCAGCGGTGCCGAGCTCCACCGCGCGCAGCTCACGGTGGCGCTCGGCGCGCGCGCGCGCTTCTTGCCGGCGGCAACCGGTGTGCTGCGCGCGCGCTCCGTGGGTGTTCTGGGTCACCGGCTCGCGCTCGCGGGCGCCGATCTCCCGCCCGAGCGCGTGGAGCTGCGCTATCTGCGCCGCGCCGAGGCGGAGGCTAAGCGCTTGGCTTTACACTCGAATGCCGAACCCATACCCTGATCACGACCGCGATAAGGCCGCGGAATCGCTGTCTCTTTCTCGCCCCCCACGGCCCCCAGAGGAGATCCCTCGCCATGCGCGTGTTCTATGACAAGGACGCCGACCTCGCGCGACTCGAAGGCAAGACGGTCGCGATCCTCGGTTACGGAAGCCAAGGCCATGCTCACTCACTGAACCTGCGCGACAGCGGCGTCGACGTCGCCGTCGGCCTGCGGCCCGGCTCGCCGACGGTGAAAAAGGCGCAGGCCGAGGGGCTGCGCGTGCTCTCGATTCCCGATGCGACCGCCGCGGCGTCCGTCGTGATGATGACTCTCCCGGACGAGACGATGGCGCAGATCTACGACGCCGAGATTCGCCCGAACCTGAAGCCCGGCAGCTATCTCGCGCTGGCGCACGGCTTCAACTTCCACTTCGGCTGCATCACGCCGGCCGAAGGTGTAAACACCTTCATGGTCGCACCGAAGGGGCCGGGTCACTTGGTGCGCGACGCCTATACGAAGGGCGGTGGCGTACCGTGTCTCGTCGCGGTCGACCGCGATCCCACGGGCAACACGCTCGAGGTCGCGCTCGCATACGCGAAGGGCATTGGCGGCGGGCGCGCCGGAATCATCCAGACGACGATTCGCGAAGAGACCGAAACGGACCTCTTCGGAGAGCAGGCAGTGCTCTGCGGCGGACTCACTGCGCTCATGCAGGCCGGCTTCGAAACCTTGATCGAAGCGGGCTACGCGCCCGAGATGGCGTACTTCGAGTGCATTCACGAGGTGAAGCTGATCGTCGACCTGATCTACGAAGGCGGCATCTCGAACATGCGCTATTCGGTCTCGAACACGGCGCGTTTCGGCGATCTGACGCGCGGCCCGCGCATCGTCACCGCCGAGACCAAGGCCGAGATGAAGCGAATCCTCGGTGAGATCCAGAGCGGTCGCTTCGCGAGTGAGTGGCTGCAGGAGGCGCGCGTCGGCAAGCCCGTCTTCACCGCGCTCGGCAAGCTCGGCGAGGAGCACCCGGTCGAGAAGATCGGCAAGGAATTGCGCGCGATGATGCCCTGGCTGCGCGAGCACCGGCTGGTCGATCGGAGCAAGAATTGATGGCCGGGGCCCGCGAGGGCTTCCGGGAGCGGCGCCGGCGCCGCCGCGGGGGTCGCCGCGAACGACGCCGAGCGGTGTATCTGCTCCCGAACCTGATCACCAGCACGGGCCTGATGTTGGGCTTCTGGTCGATCACGCTCTCCATCCGCGGCGAGTTCGACAAGGCCGCGCTCGCGATCGTGCTCGCGATGGTGTGCGACATGCTCGACGGCCGCGTCGCGCGCGCGACTCACTCGTCGAGCCGCTTCGGGGTGGAGTTCGACTCACTCTCCGATCTCACCGCGTTCGGCCTGGCCCCGGCGCTGCTCATGTACAACTGGACCCTGCTGCCGCTCGGTCCGCGCGGCTGGCTGATCGCAGGGTTGTTCGCGCTGTGCGCAGCGCTGCGCTTGGCGCGCTTCAACGCGAAGGTGGACGACCCGAACCAGAAGCACTTCCATGGCATCGCGACGACGTTCGCGGGCGGCATGGTCGCGGCGACCGTGTGGTTCGTCGGCTCGTTCGACGTCGCGCCGCCGTTCCCGCGTCCGCTCGGTATCGCGATCACGTCCCTCTTCGCGCTGCTCGCGCTGCTCATGGTCAGCACCATCCCGTACCCGAGCCTGAAGGCGATCAAGATCGAGGGGAAGCGCGCGTACCCGACGTTGGTCGCGATCCTGGTCTTCCTCGTCGTCGTGCTCTTGAACCACGAGACGATGCTGTTCTCGCTCGGGATCGCGTATCTGATTTCGGGCCCTGTGCTCTGGTGGGTGGAGCGCCACAAACCCAAGACCGAGCTCGCACCGGCCGAGCGCGAACAGGAGTCATTCGGCGATGTCCGCTGAGCGCGTACTGATCTTCGACACCACGCTGCGCGACGGCGAACAATCGCCGGGTTGCAGCATGAACCTCGAGGAGAAGCTGATCCTCGCGCGCCAGCTCGAGAAGCTCGGCGTCGACGTGATCGAGGCGGGCTTCCCGGTGGCGTCGCAAGGCGACTTCGACGCCGTGCGCGCGGTCGCGGCCGCGGTGCGCCGGCCGATCATCTGCGGACTCGCGCGCACGAACGACGAGGACGTCGAGCGCGCGTGGGAAGCGCTGCGCGAGGCCGCGCATCCGCGCATCCACGTGTTCATCGCGACCAGCGAGATCCACATGCGCGACAAGCTGCGCATGTCGAAGGAGAAGGTGCTCGACGAAGCGGTGCGGGCCGTGACGCGCGCGCGCGCCTACTGCGAGGACGTCGAGTTCTCGTGCGAGGACGCGACGCGCAGTGACTGGGAGTTTCTGGTCGAGATCTGCGGCCGCGCGATCGCGGCCGGGGCGCGCACGCTGAACATCCCGGACACCGTCGGCTACACCACGCCGTTCGAGTACTCCGAGCTCATCACGTACCTCCGCCAGCGCGTGCCCCAAGCCTATCTCGCGCGCTTCTCCGTGCACTGTCACGACGATCTCGGCCTGTCGGTCGCGAACTCGCTCGCGGCCATCCGCGCGGGCGCGCGGCAGGTCGAGTGCACCGTGAACGGCATCGGCGAGCGCGCGGGCAATACCGCGATGGAAGAGGTCGTGATGGCGCTGCGCACGCGCCAGGAATTCTTCGCGGGCTGTGACACGGGAATCGTCGGGAAGGAGATCTACCCGACGAGCCGCTTGCTCTCATCGGTGATCGGCGTGCCGGTCCCGCCGAACAAGGCGGTCGTCGGCGACAACGCGTTCGCGCACGAGGCCGGCATTCACCAGCACGGCGTTCTCGCGAACCGACTCACGTACGAGATCATGACTCCCGAGGCCGTGGGCCGCGCGTCGAGCGAGCTCGTGCTCGGCAAACACTCGGGCCGCCACGCGTTCGGCGAACGCCTGCGCGAGCTCGGCTTCGATCCAGATCGCATCGACTTCAATCACGCCTTCAAGCGTTTCAAGGACTTGGCGGATGCCAAGAAGGTCATCTACAACGAGGACATCGAGGCGCTCGTCACCGACCAGCTGCTGCGCGTCGAGGAGATGTACAAGCTCGAGAACATGCACGTGGTCTCGGGCACGTTCGCCACTCCGACCGCGACGGTCGAGATGGAAGTGAAGGGCGACAAGCGCAAGATCGCCGCGATGGGCACTGGCCCGGTCGACGCGATCTTCTCGGCGATCGAGCAGGTTTCGGGCGTGAAGGCGCGGCTGCTCAAGTATCTCGTCTCGGCGGTCACGAGCGGCATCGACGCGCAGGGCGAAGTCTCGGTCACCCTCGAGCAAGACGGTCTGCGCGTGATCGGCCAAGCGGCCGACACCGACGTGCTGGTCGCGTCCGCGAAGGCGTACATTCACGCGCTCAACAAGCTCGAGCAGCGCCGCAAGCTCGGCGTCGCGTCACTCAAGGGCGTCTAACGGAGCATGGGTAGGGTGCCTATGCGATCACAGGTATAGGTATGCCGCGCGTGCTCGTACTGCCCGGTGACGGGATCGGCCCCGAAGTGACTAGCGAAGCGGCGGCCGTGCTGCGCGCGGTCGCGCCGGACGTCGAGCTCGAGCAGGCGCTGATCGGCGGCTGCGCGATCGACGCGGAGGGCGCGCCGCTCTCGGACGCGACCGTTGCACGCGCGAAGGCGTGCGGGCTGGTGCTGCTCGGCGCGGTCGGCGGGCCGAAGTGGGACAAGCTCCCGCCCGGTACGCGACCCGAGCGCGGCCTGCTTCGCATCCGCAAGGAGCTCGGGCTCTACGCCAATCTGCGTCCGGCGACCGTGCTGAAGGCGCTCGGAGACGCGAGCCCGCTGCGCCGCGAGTGTGTCGAAGGCGTCGACCTGATCGTCGTACGCGAGCTCACCGGTGGTATCTACTACGGCGAGCCGCGCGGCCGCGACGACCGCGACGGCGTGCGCCGCGCGCTGAACACCGAGGTCTACGACGAGCACGAGGTCGCGCGCATCGCGCGCGTGGCGTTCCGCGCTGCCCAGGGGCGCAAGAAGCTCGTCACGAACATCCACAAGGCGAACGTGCTCGAGGTGAGTGCGTTCTGGAACGAGATCGTCGAGGAGATCGCGCCGGAGTTCCCAGACGTGAAGCTCGAGCACCAGCTCGTCGACTCGGCCGCGATGGTGCTGCTGCGCGACGCGCCCAAGTTCGACGTGCTGCTGTGTCCGAACCTGTTCGGCGACATCCTGTCCGACGAGGCCGCGATGATCACCGGCTCGCTCGGGATGCTTCCGTCCGCGAGCCTCGGTGACTCCGGCCGCGGCCTCTTCGAGCCGATTCACGGCAGCGCGCCCGACATCGCGGGTCAGGACAAGGCGAACCCGCTCGCCGCGATCCTGTCGGTCGCGATGTTGCTCGATCACGGCCTCGCGCGCCCGAAGGATGCCGCGCGCGTGCGGCGCGCGGTCGAAGCCGTCATCGACGCGGGCTATCGCACAGGCGATCTCGGCCGCGGGCCGGGACTCACGGTGCTCGGCACGCGCGCGATGGGTGCGCGCGTGCGCGAGGCGCTCGTCTAGTGGCCGCGCCGAACCCGCGCGTGGCCCTGCTCGGGGCGACCGGTGCCGTCGGCGCCGAGATCCTGCAAGTGCTCGAAGAGCGCCGCTTCGCCGTGCGCGAGCTGCGCGCCTACGCCTCGGCGGAATCGGAGGGCCAGGAGCTCGAATTTCGCGGTGAGTCCGTGAAGCTGCGTCGCCCGCGCGCGGAGGAGATCGCCGCCTGCGACCTCGTGATCTGCGCCGCGCGCAGCGCGCTGACGGAGCTCTTGCCCGTCTTGCGTCGAAGCAGCGCCGCGGTGATCGACGTGAGTGGTACGCTCGAGTCGGATCCATCCGTACCGCTGTTCCTTTCGGGAGTCACTCCGCTGCTCGAGGCGAAGACGCGCCCGAGCTTCGTCGCCATTCCGCGCGGCGTGGCCGCGGGCCTCGCGCTCGCGCTCGCCCCGTTCGCGCGCGCCTCCCTGTTGCGGCGCGCCACGGCGGTGACGCTCGAGTCCGCGTCGGGCGCCGGCATCGCCGGTGTCGGCGAGCTCACCGATCACACGGTCCAGGTGCTGAACCGCATGAGCGGCGAGCGTTCCGAGTCCGAGGTGTTCGCACAGTCACTCGCCTTCGACTGTCTGCCGCAGATCGGCGCGCTCGACCCGAGCGGCGACACGACGGACGAGATCGCGCTCGCGCGCGTCTTGAAGCGGTTGCTCACCGCGAGTGACCTCGCGCTCGAGCTCACGCGCGTCCGCATCCCCACCTTGGGCGGGAGCCTCGCGACGGTGCACATGGAGCTCGCGAAGCCGCTCGGCCTGGACGAGGTGCGCGCGCTGCTCGGCGCGGAGCGGAGCATCACCCTGCTGCCGGAGACGGAGCTCCCGACCCCGCGCGCGGCGCTCGGTCACGACGAGGTCGCCGTCGGCCGCCTCCGCGCGTCGGGCGCGCGCGTCGCGTTCGTGCTCGCGCTGAACGATCTGCGTCTGGGCGCCGCGCTCGGCGTCGTCGGCGCGGCCGAAGCGCTTCTCGCCTAGAATCCCGCCGATGGGCGGGTTCGAGCTGTACGAGGCGTTGCTCTGGGAGCCGGGGCAGGGCTATTTCCTGCTCGAACGGCACCTCCGCAGGCTGGCTGCGTCGGCGGCGCGCTTCCGCTTCGAGTTGGACCTGGATGCCGTGCGCTCGCGACTCATCGAGTTCGCGAACCAGCTTCCCGACACGCCCCGCAAGCTGCGGCTCGAGCTCTCCGCGAACGGCGCCTTGTTCCTCGAGCAAGGCGACGTGAAGCCGAGCACGCCGGTGCGCACGGCGCTGGCGCCCGACCCCGTCGACCGCCGCGACGAATTCCTGCGACACAAGACGTCGCGCCGCGGTGTATATGACGCGGCGTTGCGCGCGTGTCCAGGCGCGCAGGACGTGCTGCTTTGGAACGAGCGGAGGGAGCTCACCGAGACCTGCGCCGCGAACGTCGTCGTCGAGCTCGGCGGGCGGCGACTCACTCCGCCGGTCGCGTCGGGACTGCTGCCGGGGACCTACCGTGCGGAGCTCCTCGAGAACGGCGAGATTCAAGAGGAAGTCGTTCCGGTGAAGGCGCTCGAGCGCGCGAGCCGGCTATTCCTGGTCAACTCGGTGCGCCGCTGGTGCCCGATCGAGTTAGTCGAACGAGGAGGGAAGTCATGAGGCAATGGATCATCGCCGGGGTCGGGTTCGCGTGCGTGTCGCTCCTCTGTGTCGCCGCGCGCGCCGCCGAGCCGTCGCTCGCGGAGCTGCGCGCGATCGCGAAGGAGGCCTACGTCTACGGCTATCCGATCGTCGACAACTACCGCGTGATGTACGCGTACAACGTCGACCCCAAGGACCCGGAGTACAAGGGCCCGATGAACGTGGTGCACAGCACCGCGCGCGTCTACACGCCCGCGGACAAGGCGATTCAGACGCCGAACTCGGATACGCCGTACTCGTTCGTCACCGCGGATCTGCGCTCGGAGCCGATCGTGTTGAGCGTCCCGCCCGTGCCGAAGGAACGGTACTACTCGCTCCAGTTCATCGACCTGTACACGTTCAACTTCGCCTACGTCGGGATTCGCACGACGGGCAGCGACGGCGGCGACTATCTGCTCGCGGGTCCGGGCTGGAACGGCGAGGCACCCAAGGGCGTGAAGCAAGTGATTCGCTCGGAGACGGAGCTCGTGCTGGTCGCGTATCGCACGCAGCTGTTCGGGCCCGACGACCTCAACAACGTGAAGAAGATCCAGGCCGGCTACAAAGCGCAGCCGCTCTCGGCGTATCTCGGGAAGCCCGCTCCGCCTCCGGCGCCCACCGTGAGTTGGCACGCCCCGGTTCCGCGCGCGGAGGAGCGCACGAACCCGGAGTTCTTCGACGTGCTCACTTTCGCGCTCCAGTTTGCTCCCGTAGATCCCTCGGAGGTGGAGGTGCGCGCGCGCATCGAGAAGCTTGACGGTGTCACCGGCGCGGAGCAGCGCGCCGCGTTGGTCGCGGGCATGGCGGACGGACAGAAGGAGATCGAGGCCCGTGTGGCAATCACGAGCACCACGGCGGACCTTTTCGGCACCCGCGAGTACATGAAGAACGACTACGTGAATCGCGCCGTCGGCGCGCAGCTCGGGATCTACGGGAACTCGAAGCAGGAGGCGTTCTACGTTGCGATCGACAAGGACGCCAGCGGGAAGCCGCTCGACGCGGCGAAGCAGAAGTACGTGATCCGCTTCGCGAGCGGGCAGCTCCCGCCGGTGAACGCCTTCTGGTCGGTCACAATGTACGCGCTGCCCTCGCGCCTGCTCGTCGCGAACCCGAACCAGCGCTATCTGATCAACTCGCCGATGCTGCCGGCGCTGAAGACCGACGCGGACGGCGGCATCGCGCTGTATCTCCAGAACGAGTCACCCGGCAAGGACAAGGAAGCCAACTGGCTGCCCGCACCCGCGGGTCCGTTCTGGCCGATCCTGCGCATGTACTGGCCGAAACCCGCGGTGCTGGACGGCAGCTGGAAGGCGCCGGTGATCCAAGCGCGGTGACCTTCACCAAGCGACTCCATGCCGGGATTCGCAGCGGGAAGATCAGCTGCAGCGTGCGCATCTGGCAGCGGCCGCACGTGAAGGCGCGTGGGCGTTACCGTTTCGGCGAAGGGATGATCGAGGTCGACTCGATCCAGCGCATCGATCTCTCCGAGGTGACTCCCGCGCTCGCCAAGAAGTCGGGCTTCGCGGGCGTGGTCGATCTGCTCAAGGTCGCGAAGCACGGACCCGGCGAGAACGTCTACCTGGTCGAGTTCCACTACGAGGATGGCGGGAAGTGACGCTGTTCGGTGTGATGTTGGCGCTCTTCGGCCCGCTCATCCTCGCCGCGACGAGCGAGCGCCTGAGTCCCGGCCGCGCTCGCCTCGGCGAGTCACTCGTCGGCCAGGCGGTGCTCGCGGCGATCACCATTGAGGTGCTCTGGATCGCGTTCTCTGTGGAAGGCCTCTCGCCGGAAACGCTGGGCTTCCGCGCGCCGCGCTGGCAGGCGTTCGCGTGGGGGGCGGCGCTCGGCGCGTTCTTCATCCGGGGCCTCGGCCCTGCGCTCTACGCCGCGATGAGAGCGCTTCGCGTCCGAACCTTTGCCGCCGGGCTCGACAAGCTCGGCGGGCTGCCGGTCTGGTACCTGGTGCTCGCCGTGGTCATCGGCGGAACCGCCGAGGAGATCCTGTATCGCGGCTACGCGATCTCGCGCATCGAGATGCTCGCCGGGAGCCTTTGGCTCGCGGCACTCATCCCGATCGCGGTCTTCGCGATCGCGCACGTCCCACTCTGGGGCGCCGCGCCGGCGCTCTCGACCTTCTTCTCGGGCGCGATCCTCACGGTCTTCTATCTCTGGCAGCGCGACCTCACGCCGAACGTCATCGCGCACGTCGCCACGAACTTCGTCGGGATCGTGCTCGCGCGCAGGCGCTCAGGGCAGCGTGATGAAGCCGTACTTGTGAAACGTCACTAGCGCTGCGGGCTTGCGGAGTGACTCGACAAAGCGCTTCGCGCCGTCGCGGGCGGAGGTCGTGACCGCGATCGGGTAGACGATGCGCGGGTGCGAGCTCTCGGGGAACGTGTCGACGACGCGCACGCCTTTGTCCGCCAGAGCGTCGGTCGTGTAGACGATGCCGAGTGGCGCCTCGCCGCGCGACACGAACGCGAGCGCGGCGCGCACGTTCTCCGCCCGCACGAGACGATCCGCGATTTCATTCCAGACACCGAGCGAGGTCAGCGCCGAGCGCGCGTATTTTCCGACGGGCACGTATTCGGGATCGCCCGTCGCGAGCTTGCCGGTAGGGCCGAGCGCCTCCGCGATCTTGAAGCCCGGCGCGATCCGGAGCTTCACGTCGCTCGCCGCGGGCGCGATCAGGACGAGGCGATTCGAGAGCAGGTCACTCCGGGTCGAGGTGTCGAGCAGCTTGCGGGCCTGTGCGTAGTCCATCCACTCGCTGTCCGCCGAGGCGAACACATCGGCGCGCGCGCCGGCTTCGAGCTGGCGCGCGAGTGCGGAGCTCGCGGCGTAGGAGAACTTCACGCTCTGGCCCGTTTCGCGCGCATAGCTCGCGCCGATCTCGTCGAACGCGTTGGTGAGCGACGCCGCGGCGAAGACGAGGAGCTCGGGTTGGGCTCCGTCCTGTGCGCGTGCGGGCGCAGCGAGCCAGAGCGCGACCCAGGGCGTCAAGGCCGCGACCAGGAGCAAACGTCTCGTTATGTTCACGTGAACATAACGATACTCGGGGGGCGCGTTCGAGTTCAACCTCGGCACGCGACACGGGTCGGAGTATCCTGCCGGACGATGGCGAAGCGGAGCTCCATCGACGTGCGCCTGCGCATCGACTTCGCGCCGACGGGCTCCGTCGGCCCGGGAAAGATCGCTCTCCTCGAGGCGATCGAGGCAAGCGGCTCCTTGTCGCAGGCGGCGCGCGAGCTGGGCATGAGCTACCGGCGGGCCTGGGGCTTGCTCGACGACTTGAACAGCGCCCTGCGCGAGCCGGTCGCGAGCGCGAGCGTCGGCGGTACGGGCGGAGGTGGGGCCAAGCTCACGAAGTTCGGCCGCGCGTTGATCGCCGCGTATCGCGAGGTCGAGCGCATCGCCGCGAATGCGGCGAAGGCGCGCTTCGCGACTCCGCAGGTCGCGCACGAGGCGCGGCCGGCCAGCGGCGCCCTGCGCCGGCCTCTCACTCGCCCGCTCGCGAAGTCTCGGGCGGCGCGTAGGCGCGCGACCAAGCGGCGTTGACGAGCAGGAACACGCGCCGGCCGGGCGCGAGGGCGGACACCGATGCCGTTCCGCGCGCGACCCGCGCGAGGATCGTCGCCCCGCCGACGTCGACCTCGACCAGGAGGGACTGACTCGCGTCGGGCTCGAGCGAGACGATCACGCCCTCGAGTACGTCCGCCGCCACGGGCGCGGCGGGCGCCGCGAGCGCGACCAGGACGTCGCGCGCGAGCAGGTGCACGCGGACGCGGCGTCCCGGCGCCGCTTCCTCCATCGCCACGCGCAGAGAGTGTGCGCCGAAGCGAACGCGCGTGAGTCCCGTCTCGGTGTCGCGCGCCTCGGCCTCGCCGTCGATCACGGCGCCGATCCCCTCCGTGCCCACGATCGCGCGCAGCGCGGCGGAGCGGCTCAGGCTCGCGACGTCGCCCTGGGTCGCTACCGCGCCGCTATCGAGCACGACCACGTGCGTCGCGAGCCGCACGACCTCGTCGAACTGGTGACTGACGTACACGATCGGCATGCGCAGGCGGCTGCACAGGCGTTCGAGGTAGGGCAAGAGCTCCCCGCGGCGCGCGAGGTCCTGAGACGCGAGCGGCTCGTCGAGCATCAGCAGGCGCGGCTGCGACAGGAGCGCGCGCCCGATCGCGACCCGGTGCCGCTCGCCGCCGGAGAGCTGGTACGGCCGGCGCGGGAGTAGGACGCGCAGGCCGAGCAAGTCGACCACCTGGTGCAGCTCGATGCGATGCGTTTCTCGCGGCGCGCGCCGCAATCCGTAGCGCAGATTGCCCGACACACTTCGGTGTGGGAAGAGACGCGCGTCCTGGAACACGCAGCCGATGCGGCGCCGTTCCGGGCGCACGTTCGCCTCGGCCGAGAAGAACACGTCGCCGTCCAGGGCGATGCGGCCCTCCTCGGGTGTGAGCAGCCCCGCGATCGCGTGCACGACGGTGGTCTTCCCGCAGCCGGAGCGGCCGAAGAGCGCGATCACGCCCGGAGTCGGCGCCTCGAACTCGACGTCGAGCGCGAACTCCCCTCGCCGCAGCTTCACGCGGACCGCGAGCAACTAGCCGCCCAGCCGCCGCCGTGCGACGCGCGCGACGGCTTCCGCCACCAGGAGCCCGAGCAGGCCGAGCGAGAACGAGATCAGCGCGAGCCGCGCCGCGATCGCGTCGCCGTCCGGCATCTGCAGCGCGGTGTACAGCGCGAGGGGGAGGGTGCGCGTCTCCCCTGGGATGTTCGACACGAAGGTGATCACGGCGCCGAACTCGCCGAGGCCCGCCGAGAACGCAGTGACTGCGCCCGCGAGAATTCCCGGCAGGATGAGCGGCAGGGTGATCGTGAGGAATCGGTCGAGCGGCCCCGCGCCGAGCGTGCGCGCGGCATCCTCGAGCCCGCGGTCCACGTGCTCGAGCGAGATGCGGATCGCGCGCACCATGAGCGGGAACGACATGACTGCGGTGGCGAGCGCGGCGCCCGCGCGCGTGAATACGAGCTCGATCCCGAAGCTCCGCTGGAGCCAGCCGCCGATCGGCCCGCGCGTGCCGAACAGCACGAGCAGCACGTAGCCGACCACGACCGGCGGCAGCACGAGCGGCAGGTGGACAACCGCGTCGAAGAGCGTGCGCCCGGGGAAGCGGCGGCGCGTGAGCAGCCAAGCGACCGCGATCGCGAGCGGCAGGCTGAACGCAACGCTGCGCAGCGCCACCGCGAGGCTCAAGCGCAGTGCGTCCCATTCGAGACTCGAGAGCGGGAACGAGCTCGTTATGTCCCGCAGGATATTACGAATGGCAGGCGTTCGCCGCGCGCGGCTAGCTCTGCGGCGGGATCAGCGACTTCTGCCATGCCGGGAGGACGCGAAAACCATCGTACCAGCGGACGATCTCGTCGTACTTCTCGAGGGGGAACTGCGCGGCGTCCGCGAACACCATGCCCGTCGCGACGCCGAAGTCCGCGATCGTGAGTCTGTCCGCGACGAGCCACGTCTCGCCGCGCAAGCCGCTGTTCAGTGCGTTCGCGAGCGCGTAGACTGCTCCCATGACCGACTCCGTGCTCGTCACTGGCGGAAACTCCGGCATCGGCCTCGAGTGCGCACGCGAGCTCGCGCGCGAGGGGTGGCACGTCTGGATCGCGAGCCGCAATCGCGCGGCGTCCGAGACCGCCGCCCGCCACATGCGCGGCAAGGTCGACGTGCTCGAGGTCGACCTCGCCTCGATGGACTCCGTGCGCGCTCTGGTGCGGGAGATCGAGGCGCGCAACGTGCCGCTGCGGGCGCTGGTCTGCAACGCGGGCCTGCAGTTCAACCAAGGACCGCGCCTGTCGAGCGACGGCTTCGAGCTCACGTTCGCGGCGAATCACTTGGGTCACTTTCTGCTCACGAATCTCTTGCTCGAGCGCCTCGCGGCGAACTCGCCCGCGCGCATCGTGGTCGTGTCTTCCGGTGTGCACGACCCGGCGATGCGGACGGGTATGCCGAAGCCCGCGATCGGCGATCTCGACACACTAGCCAAGACCGGCGGACCGACCTTGGGCGAGTTCAACGGCCGGCTCGCCTACGTCAACAGCAAGCTGTGCAACTTGTGGTTCACGTACGAGCTGAACCGCCGCGTCGATCCGCACCGCGTCACGGTGAACGCCTGGGAGCCGGGGCTCGTGCCCGGCTCCGGTCTCGCGCGCGACTATCCGCCCGCGCTACAGCTCATCTGGAACTACGTGCTGCCCGCGCTCGCCGCGGTCGTCTCGCCGTTCTACCCGTCGATCAGCACCGCGCGGAAGTCGGGCGAGTCGCTCGCGCGGATGGTGATCGACCCCGTGCTCGCCGACACCAGCGGGTGTTACTTCCCCGCGCATGCCCACTGGGAGGAGACGCGCTCGTCGGACGAATCGTATGACGTGGAGCGCGCGCGCGCCCTGTGGGACGCGAGCGTGCGGCTGAGCCGGCTCTAGCGGCGCGGCTCGTCGACGACCGCCATCACGTCCTGTGACTGTCCCTTGGGCGCGGGCACCTCGACCACGCGCTCCGGAACGTCGTCGAATTCCAGGCGCAGCGCGCGCGACATCGTGGCGTGCATCTCGTACATGCACGTGACGTAAGTGAGCTCGAGGATTTGCTCCTCGGACAGGCCGGCGCGCAGCGCGACGAACACGCCGTCGGGAACGCGGCCGCCCTCGAGCACGAGACAGTCGGCATACGCGAGCACCGCGCGCTCGAGCGGAGAGAAGCAGGTCGCGACGGGCCAGTGCGGGATCGCCGCGACTTGCTCCTCGGAGAGGCCTGCGTCGCGACTCGCCTTACAGTGCTGCGAGAACACGAACTGACTCTGCCGCGCCCAGCCGGCCCGGATCTGGCCGAGCTCGCGCAGCTTCGGGTCGAGCTTGCGCTTCGGACTGCGATAGAACCCGAAGCCGCTCACCGCATGGTCGAAGCAGTCGGGCACGAGCGCGAATACGGTCCACCAGTTCCCCGGCGTGCCGGTCGCCGTGCCTGGTGACTGCACGGGGTCGCGCTCGCCGAAGAGCATCTTGTACAGGCGCTTCGCCCCGTCGTGCGCTTCCGCGAGCGGAACCTGGCGCAAGCGCGGCACGAGTCACTCTCCCCGGCGAACGGTCGCCTTGTGCATCGACACCTGCTTGGGGGCCGCGCTCGGCTGCGGCGCGGAGGCGCGCAGGAGCCTGTGCGCTTCCTCCGCGTCCTCGGGGGTGAAGCCTCGCGTCAGCACCGCGAACTCGACCACGATGCCGTCCGGATCCTGCGTATAGATGGAGTGCACCCAGCCGTGGTCGATCTCGACGACGTCGAGCCCGTGGCCGAGCCAGCGCTCGCGCCGGCGCTTCAAGTCATCGAGGTCGTCCGCGCTGAACGCGACGTGATTTGTGCCGCGCTCGAAGCCGAGGTCCCGACTGATGTCCGTCTTGAGCGGCGCGGCGAGCGGAACTTTGGCGAAATCCCAGAACGCGATCAGCTGATCCCGCGCGGGTCCCGTCGAGTAGAACACGTGTCGCGCGACGCCGCCGCTCTTCGGCACGACCTCCACCTTGGCGAGCGCGAAGCCCATGGCCTCGGTGTAGAAGCGGTGAGTCGCGTCGATGTCCTTCACGGCCAGCGCGAGGTGGTGCATGCCCATGATTCGCCCTCCTATCGGCTCCGCAATTCTACCGCGCCGCGACGACGGAGCTTGCATTCCAAAGCGCAGGCGCGTGTCCCTCCGAGGCTCTCCGTCCTCGCGGGGCTCTGGATCCACGCGCTGGCGCAGCTCAGCGCAGGCGCGATGTCGCGCCCGAGAGTGCGGCGCCGCGGGTCAGACCTCGCGATCCGAAGTCGTCGCGTACCAGTCGAGTGAGTTGCGCGGGATCCAGCCCGACTGGTTCGAGCCCTTCTTCATGCGCTCCATGCCCGATCCGACCCGGCGCGCGAAGGGCGCCGAAATGCTCGCGAAGGTCTACGCCGGCGACGTCGTCGTCCCACCCGCGGGCGCGAGGGCGTTCGCCGACCTGATGCTCGAACAAGTCTTCGCGGAAGTGTGGACGCGTCCCGGGCTGGCCGTGCGCGACCGCCGCTTGCTGATCATGGGGGCGATCGCGGCCATGGGCGAAGCGGCGACCTGGAAGATACAGGTGCGCTCCGCGCTGATCCGCGAGGCGGCTAAGTGACTCGGCGCAGTCGCGCAGCTCCGAGCCCGGCGAGGGCGAGCGCGAACAGCGCGAGCGCCACCGGCTCCGGCGCGGTAACGCGCGCGTCGAACGTGTACGCAACGGTCTGCGGGTTGGCCTGCTGGATCCAGAACGTGTAGTCGCCGGCCGGCAGGGGACCGGTGAAGCCGATCGCGCCCGATCCCGCGCCCAGGGCCTCCAGAAGGTTCTGACCGACCGGCAGGCCGTAGTGCGCCCAGCCGAGCAGCTGGCTGACGTCGGTTCCGGTATTCGGTTGCGTGAACTGGGTGCCGGCCTGGATCCCGATGAACGCGATGTCATCGAGGCTCACGAACGAGATCAGCACGAGCTGCGAGAGCGCGTAGCCGGGGGCTACGTGCACCGTCAGGTAGTCGAGGTCGCCCGCGACCACGCTGCCCGAGATCAGGTTCGAGCCTGGATCGAGCGCCAGCGAGGTCGGCGCGAGCCGATCGCCGGAGATGTCGCCGCTTACCCCCTCATTGTACGAGGCCGCGGCGGCAAGCCAGGGCGCGCCGGCGAGAGCGGTGGCGAGCAGCAACGGCAGCAGCGAAATGCGAGCGTGGCACCTCATCAAAATCTCTCCCTGGCGGTCAGGGTACGCCCCGGGAGGTTGGGAATCTACGACAAGTCCGTGGGGGTCTCGCCTCGGCGAATGCCCAGCTTCTTCATGCGGCTTCGCAATGTGTTCGGGTGGAGCCCGAGCATGCGCGCCGCGCCGTTGGGCCCTTCAATCACCCAGCGAGCTTGCTCGAGCGCCTTCGCGATGCGGCGGCGCTGCAGGTCTTCGAGCGTCGCCCCGTCGCCATCGGCCTGAACAGCCGCATCGGGAGCCGGTAACGCATTCCGGGCGCGCAGCGCGAGCGCTTCGATCTCGAGTGCGGGGCCAGGCGACAGGATGACCGCGCGCTCGATCACGTTCTCGAGCTCGCGCACGTTGCCCGGCCACGGATAGGCGCGGAGACGCTCCAAGCTGTCGGGCGCGATCGACTCGATGCGTCGCCCGATCCTGGCAGCGAACTTCTCGACGAAGTAGCGCGCGAGCTGCTCGCGTTCGTCGCAGACGATCGCCACGTGTCCGCGCTGAGGGCAGTCCACGAGCGACGGCGGGAATCACGGA
The DNA here is from genome assembly GCA_041498295.1 of bacterium. Taxonomy (GTDB): domain Bacteria; phylum Myxococcota_A; class UBA9160; order SZUA-336; family SZUA-336; genus VGRW01. The sequence continues at coordinate 15,865 of JBGQIB010000041.1, forward strand.
TTCGGGGCGATCACGAAGGTGCCGATCAAGTGATGGCGCGAGAGACACTGTACGCGCGCAGGCATGGCGCGGAAGGGACCGGAAGCGAAGAGCGCGGTCACGATCCCTTGGTTGATCCGCGGGTCGTCGGACTCGCGCACGCACGCGCCCACCAGCGCGCCGCTCTGGTCGAGCGAAAAGCTGACTCGCGTGCGTGCCGCGGTCGCGGAGGACGGCACGAGCCAGCGCCCGTAGACGCGCTTCCTCAGGTCCTGGAGATAGTCGGCGACTTCCGGGCGTTCCACGCATTCGCGGGGCGCGGGCGGGTCGAGGCCGGGGATGAGGCGCGCCAGCTCCGGCGGCGGCTGGTCTTCGGGCAAGCGTCCACTCTCGAGCTTCGGCTTGGCGCTCGAGCGCGCGGGAGTCACTTCCTCCCAGGCGCTGACCCGCTCCTCCGAGTCGTAAGTCAGCCAGAGATCCGTCGCGCCGTCGAAGTCCAAGTCGAGCTCGGCGCGCCGCACGCGCTCGTGCACGAGAAAGAAGGTCACGTCGGGCCGGCCGTCCGCGTTGCTGTCGACCTCGCGGCGCGCGACCTCGTGCGCCGCGTCGTAGACGAGGTTCGACTTCTGCTTCGCTGGGCAGTCCACAGAAGAGGGCGGCGGCTTCGGCCGGCCGAGCGACGCGCACGAGAGCGCGGCAGCGGACAGCGCGAGGAGGGCGGCGGTGCGCAGCGACAGCATGGCGGTCGCGAGAGGATACTCGGAGAATGGCGCGGCTCCGCATCACGCTCGAATACGACGGCACCGAGTTCTCTGGCTTCCAGCTCCAGCCCAACGGCCGCAGCGTTCAGGGCGCGCTCGAGGCGGCGATCACCGAGATCACGCGCGAGCAGCGGCGCATTTACCCGGCCGGGCGCACCGACGCGGGCGTGCACGCGCGCGGTCAGGTCGCGCATTTCGACACGACCACGCGACTCACGCCGGGCGACTTGCAGCGCGCGCTGAACGCGGTGCTGCCGCGCGACGTCGCGGTGCTCGCGCTCGCCGAGGCGCTCCCCGGCTTCGACGCGCGCCGCGACGCCGTCGCCAAGCTCTACGTCTACCGAATTCTGAATCGCCCCGAGCCGAGCCCGTTGCGTGCGCGCACGAGCCTGCACCTGCGCGCGCCACTCGACGTCGCCGCGATGGTCGAAGCCGCGAAGGCGCTCGTTGGAAGCCACGACTTCAGCGCCTTCCGCGGCGCGCCGGGCGGCGCGCCCGAGGACGAGAACCCGCGGCGCAGCTTGAACCGACTCGCGCTCGAAGCGATCGCGGACGAAGTCACTCTCCAGGCCGAGGGCCGCAGCTTCCTGCGCCACATGGTCCGGAACATCGCGGGCACCCTGATCGAAGTGGGGCAGGGTCGGCGCGCCGCCGCCGAAGTCTCGGAGGTTTTGGCGTCGCGCGACCGCGCCCGCGCCGGAGCGACGGCGGCGGCGCATGGTCTGTGTCTGGAGGCTGTGCGCTACGGAGGCGGAGGCGGAGAGTTCTGATGTGCGGCGCGGGTCTCGCGCCTTGGGCTAGGTGAAGTACGAGCGCCCGGCGTGGTCGTGTTTCTGCTCGAGCTCGTCGGCCTTCTTCGCCGCGGGGCGCGATGCGATGCGCGCGAGATAAGGTCGAAGGCGCGTGAACGGCTTGAGGCCGTCGGCGGGTGCGGCCATCTCGAGCACGTACGAGTTCAGGATGTCCGCGGCCGTGAATTGGTCACCGACGAGATAGGATTTGTCGGCGAGCGACGCGTCCATGTACGCAAGGATCGCCGCGAGCTGCTGCTGCGCGTACGGGCCGAGGACGCGCGTCTCCTGGCCCTCGAACTGCACGAAGAGCCGCAGCAAGAGCGGGAACATCGCCGAGCCCTCGGCGAAGTGCAGCCAGTGCAGATACTGCGCGCGTCCGGGTGCGCCTGCCGCGATCGCGAGCTTCCCGCCGCCGTACTTCTCGGCGAGATACTCGAGGATCGCGCCGGACTCGGCGATCACGACGGCGTCGTCCTCGATCACCGGTGACTTCCCCAGCGGATGGATCTTCTTCAGCTCGGGCGGCGCGAACATCGAGGTCGTGTCGCGCTGGTACGGGATGACCTCGTACGGAACCGCGAGCTCCTCGAGCGCCCAGATCACGCGCTTCGAGCGCGACTGATTCAGGTGATGGAGCCTGACCATCAGTTGCGGCTCGGGAAGATACCCTCGAGGGCAATCGCGCACACCGTCGACAAGTAAGGCGAACGGTTCGGCACCGGCTGGTTCCCGCCGACGCTCGAGGTCGTCGTTGGAGCCATCGCGACCGAACCGGGCGTCGGCGCGTAGAGCGTCGTACGCGCCTTGGTCGCGGGCACCGCGTTCGCGGGCGAGATCAGTGTGGCGTCCGACGCACTTCCCTGCGGCGTGACCACGTGGCTGTGCGCCGGCAGCTGCGACGTCGTCAGGGTCTGTGTCTCGGTGCCGCCCGTTTCGCCGGGACCATAGATCATCGAGAGTCCCGGGCCCTGGCCGATACCGACGATCGATCGGCCGCGCAGATCCGGTAGTGCGAACGTGGTCTGGCCGTCGCCACCGAACTGTGTGCCCAGGAGCGCGAACAGCGCCGTGTTCTCCGCGATCGGCAGGATCTGGCCCTCGGCCGGCAGCCAACCGCGCGGCGCGAAGTTGAAGCCGAAGCAGCGGATCTCTCCGAGGTACGGCTCCTGCGCGGAGGCGGTGCCGTGCAGCCCTATTCCCGCAGCGAGCACGGCGGCGAACGCGAGCGAGCGAATCATGCGAGTGGACAAGTGGCTTCCCTCCAGTGTCTGGCGGCGAAGAGCGCCGCGAGTCCGTACAGGACGAGAACCGCGCTGCCGGGTTCGGGTACCGCGGTGGTGATGTCGTCGACGCTGAACGCCAGAAATGCGCCGCCCGCGTCTACACCGCGGAGTGTGGCCGACGCGAAGCCGCTGCCCGGATCGGTCTCCACCAGGCCTAGAAACCAGGCCGAGCCGTCGCTCACGAGCGCGTCGGCGAGCGCGGCGTTCAGCACCGTGCCCATCGGGGCGGAGAGCTCGAAGTCGCCGGCCTGTGTGTCGCTTCCGGCGACGACGTACAGCCCGACCGCGCGCACGATGCGGTCGAATCCCATCCGGAAGCTGTCCCCGAGGTTGAAGGCGGTGTCTGGGTTGTCGAGGCCCAGGTAGTTCGCTCCAGAGGTCGTGCCGAAGGTGCTCGAGACGCTGAGCGAGTAACCGGTGATGTCGTAGTCGAAGCGGACGCCCTCGAGCGAGGTTCCGGTCGGGAGCGACGTGCCGCTCGCCGCCGCCTCGAAGTCGAGCGTTCGCGCATCGGAGAGGCCGGCCACGGCAGCGTCGAACGCCGACTTGCTCGTGTAGCCGATGAGCGCGGCCTCGGCGGAGCCAGAGAAACCGAATGCCACCACGGCAACCGACAAGACCCACTTCAACATCCGGCGCAGAATACGCTAAGCCGCCGGGCGAATGCGATAGCGAATCGGCACGCGTTTGGGCGCGCCGACGAAGGTCGCGGCGGTGTACGCGGTCGGCCCGGTCAGCTCGACCGATTCGAGGCGGGGCAAGAGCTCGCGGTAGAACGCGCGCAGCTCCATACGGGCGAGCAGCGCACCCAGACAGAAGTGCACGCCGGTTCCGAAGGCGAGGTGCTCGCTCGCGTTCTCGCGGGTGACGTCGAAGCGCAGCGAGTCACGGAACACGTCCTCGTCTCGGTTCGCCGAGAGATAGGACATCAACAGCACGTCGCCCTTGCGCAGCTGCGTGCCGCGCAGCACGTAGTCCTCCTGCGCGTGCCGCAGGAAGTGGCGCACGGGAGTCACCCAGCGGATCGTCTCCTCGACGGCGTTGTCGATGAGCTGCGGCTCGCGCTTCAGCAACGCGAGCTGGTCGGGATTTCGAACCAGCGCCTCGAACCCGCCGGCGAGCGTGCTCGACGTGGTGTCGTGACCCGCGGTCGCGACGATCACGTAGTACCCAATCTTGCCGAGCGGATCGAGCACGGCGGATCCCGCGATCGTCGTGGCCAGGTCCTCGCCCGGGTGCGCGAGCCGGTCGTCGGTCATGCGCGCGAAGTACTGGATCATTTGCCCGACGACGGCCTGCAGCGCGGCGACGTTCCCCGCCGAGCCGAAGTCGGCATCATCGGCGCCGAAGATCCTTTGAGTCAGGTCCAGCATCAGCGCCTCGTCCGACTCCGGCACACCGAGGATGCTCATGATGACTTGCAGCGGGTAGTAGCGCGCGATGTCGAGTGCGAAGTCACACTCCGTGCCGAGCTCCGCCATTCGGTCGACGTACTTCTTCGCGAGCTCGCGGATGCGCGGCTCGAACGAGCGGCGGATGTTCGCGGGCTTGAACCACTCGTTCGTCACTCCGCGATAGGCGCGGTGCTCCTCGCCGTCGATGTTGATCAACGTCTTCAGCAGCGCGTCGGGCCCGCGGCGCGAGATGGGCGCGAGGATCGAGTTCGACGTATTCAGGAAGCGCTCGGGCTGGCGCTCGACCTCGAGCACGTCCGCGTGCTTGGTGATGGCGAAGAATGGGTCGAAGTCCGCCGCCTCGACGCGAAAGACCGGGTGCTCGCGGCGCAGGCGGGCAGCGACTGCATGCCAGGACTCGGGGTCTGCGTACGCCTCGGGCAGCGTGAAGATTGCGGCGGAATCCATCTGATGGGCGATGATAGTTGACCCGCAGCGCGGGTTCAGATATCCCATGCCGCGCGCTTCCCCCATTCCGAGAGGACCGCCTTGCCCAATCCAAAGAACCCCACCCGCAGCATCTCGGAGGCCGAGGTCGTGCGGCACTGGTTCGTCGCGGACGCCCGCGACAAGGTGCTTGGGCGCTTCGCCTCGCACGTCGCGACGATCCTGCGCGGCAAGCACAAGCCGACGTTCACGCCGCACGTGGACGGCGGCGATTTCGTCGTGGTCGTGAACGCGAAGCAGGTGCGCTTGACCGGCCGCAAGCTCGACCAGAAGGAATACGTCCGCCATTCCGGCTATCCCGGCGGCCTGCGGACGGACACCGCGCGCTTCCTGCTCGACAAGCACCCCGATCGCGTGCTTCGCGCCGCCGTGAAGGGCATGCTTCCGAAGGGCCCGCTCGGACGACAAATGCTGAGCAAGCTCAAGGTCTACCCGGGTGCCGAGCACCCGCACGCGGCGCAAAAGCCGACGCAGTTGGAGATCAAGGCATGACGATGGCCCGACAGTCCGCGCGCTTCTACGCCACGGGTCGGCGCAAGAGTTCGACGGCGCGCGTGTTCCTTCGTCTGGGCACGGGCGCGATTTCGATCAACGGCCGCACGATCGAGGACTACTTCCCGCGCGAGATCCTGCGCATGCACATGCTCGACCCGCTGAAAACGATCGACCGCCTCGGGAACTTCGATCTCTACGTGACCGTGGCCGGCGGCGGCGACACGGGTCAGGCCGGCGCCATCCGTCACGGACTCGCGCGCGCGCTCGAGAAGTACGACTCGACCCTGCGCCCGACCCTGAAGCGCGCCGGCTTCCTCACGCGCGATGCGCGCGAGAAGGAGCGCAAGAAGTACGGTCAGCGCGGCGCGCGCGCGCGGTTCCAGTACTCGAAGCGCTGAGCGCGCGGAGCATGGGTAGGGTGCCCGTGCGATCCTCGGTACAGGTGCCCGCGCGATCATCGGGCCGAAGCGCGGGTAGGGTGCCCGCGCGATCATCGGGCCGCTCTTTGTGAGCATCACCGCGATCATCCCGGCCCGGTACGCGTCCACTCGGTTTCCCGGGAAGCCGCTGTTCTTGCTCGCGGGCAAGCCGATGATCCTGCACGTCGCGGAGCGCGTGGCGGCCGCGGTGAAGGCGGGGGTCGTCGACCGATTCTTGGTCGCGACGGACGATCGCCGGATCGCGGACGCGGTAGAGGCCGCGGGGTTTCCCGTGCGCATGACTTCGCCGGATCACCCGACCGGCACCGATCGCCTGGCTGAAGTCGCGGCGACGCTCGACGACGAGATCGTCTGCAACGTGCAGGGCGACGAGCCGCTGATCGAGGCGGCGACGATCGCAGCGCTGGTCGCGCCGCTCGTCGCCGACACATCTCTATGTATGGCCACGCTGAAGACGCCGCTCGACCGCCCCGAGGACCGCTTCGATCCGAACCGCGGGAAGGTGGTGGTGGACGAGCGCGACCGCGCGCTGACCTTCACGCGCCTGCCGATCATCGGCGACGTGCCCGCGAGTCAGTCCTATTTCAACCGCGCCGCGGTCGAGGCCGAGGATCGCCGCCGCGGACTCACGGTGTGGAGCGACATCGGCGTGTACGCGTACCGCCGCGAGTTCTTGCTCCGCTACGCGAAGTTGCCGCGCACGCCGTTCGAGAAGTCGGAACGACTCGAGCAGCTGCGCGCGCTCGAGTCCGGTTTCGAGATCGCCGTCCCGACCGTCGCGCACCGCGCGCTCGAGGTGGATACACCGGAGGATGTCGCGCGCGTCGAACGTGCGTTGCGCCAAGGGCGCTGATAGGGTGCGCGCGATGAAACGTTTCGCTGAAGCGGCATGCTTGGCTGCCGTCGTCGTCGTGCTCGCTGCCGCGTGCGGGGAGCACACACCGCCGAGCGCGGAGAATCCAATTTCGCACGCGCCGGCGACGGCGCAGTATGCGGAGAACGTCGCTCCGGTGCTCGAGAAGCGCTGCGCGGTCTGTCACGGCTGCTACGACGCGCCCTGCCAGCTCCAACTCTCGTCCTTCCAGGGTCTCCAGCGCGGCGCGTCCAAAGTGCCGGTGTACGACTCGACCCGCCTCTTTGCGGCGCAGCCGACGCGGCTGTTCATCGACGAACGCAGCGAAGCGGGTTGGCGCAAGCGCGGCTTCACGTCGGTCGTGGACGGCGGAGCGGCGCGCGCGGTCCTGCCGCGCATGCTCGCGCTCGCGCGCGCGCATCCGTTCGCGGCGGGCGAGCGCCTGCCCGAGAGTCTGCCGCTCGACATCTCGCGCGAGCTCACGTGTCCGATCGCCGGCGAGTTCGACGCGTACGCGCGCGAGCACCCGCTCGGCGGCATGCCCTACGGAACGGCGCCGCTCGCGGACGCGGAGCTCGAGGCCATCACGAGCTGGCTGAACGCCGGCGCGCCGCCGCCGCTGCCGCCGGCCGCGCCTTCCGACGACATGCTCGTCGAGCTCGCGAGCTGGGAGACCTTCCTCAACGGCGAGTCACTCGAGCAGCGCATCGCCGCGCGCTACCTCTACGAGCACTGGTTCCTGTCGCACATGTACTTCGCGAGCCACCCGGCCGGGCCGTTCTTCCGCGTCGTGCGCTCTCGTACACCGATCGGTGTAGAGGTCGACGAGATCGCGAGCGTGAGGCCCTACGACGTCCCGGGGGTCGCGCGCGTCTGGTACCGGCTGGTGCCGATCCAGGGCGCGCTGCTGCACAAGACGCACATTACCTACGAGCTCAGCCCCGACAAGATGAAGCGGCTTCAGTCGCTGTTCCTTGCGGGTGACTGGAAGGCGACCCGCCTGCCCGTATACGGAGATGCGGCCTCGAATCCATTCAAGGTCTTCGTCGAGGTTCCGGCCCGTGCACGCTACCAGTTCCTGCTCGACGACTCGCGCAACTTCGTCATGAACTTCATCCGCGGTCCGGTGTGTTACGGGCAGGTCGCCGTCGACGTGATCGAGGACCGCTTCTTCGTCGCGTTTCTCGACCCGGATCACGACGTCTCGGTGGTGAATCCCGCGTTCCTGCCGAGCGTCGTCGAGCTTCTGAACCTGCCCGCCGAAAACGAGAGTCGCTGGCGACCCGGCGATCTCTACCTCTCGTACAGCAAGAACCAAACGAAATACATGGACGCGCGCGCGAAGGCGGTCGCGGCGACCGACCCGAAGCTGCGCGGCCCGGCGCTCGACTGGATCTGGAACGGCGCGGGAGAGAATCCAAACGCGCTGCTCACCGTGTACCGGCACTTCGACAACGCCGCCGTGACCACCGGATTCGTCGGCACGTGGCCGAAGACCGCGTGGCTCATGGACTTCCCGATCTTCGAGCGCATCTACTATGACTTGGTCGCGGGCTTCAACGTATTCGGGAACGTCACGCACCAGGTCGCCACGCGGCTGTACATGGATCACCTGCGCATGCAGTCGGAGGACCTGTTCCTGACGTTTCTGCCGGCAGACACGCGCGAGCCGCTGCGCGCCTCGTGGTACCGCGGAGCGACGAAGCAGGTCGACTACTTCCTGGTCGACCGGGCGCGAAACGAGAAGCGCGGCACACAGATCCGCTATGCGACCGGGGATCCCAAGGGCGAGTTACTCGCGCAAATCCTCGCGCGCGCGGGTGCGGCGGCGGGGCCAGCAGACGCCTTGAACCGCTGCGCGGGAAAAACCTGTGAGCAACCCGGAGTCGAGCGCTCGCTGCGCCGCTTGGTCGGCGTGCGTGGCCCCTGGGTCGCTCCGCTGCCCAGCCTGTCCCTGTTGCTCGTGGAGGGTCAGGGCGTATTTTCGCTGATTCACGATGAGGCGCACACGAACGTGGCCTTCATGTTCGGCGAGGACTCACGGCGCCTCCCGGCGGAGGACGAAGTCACGCTCGCGCGCGGGATCTTGGGCAGCTACCCGAACTTCATCTTCGAGATCGTCGCGTCGGAGGCCGACGGGTTCGTCGACGCGCTGCTGGCGATCCGCAGCGACGCCGATCTGGATCGCGTCGTGTCACGCTACGGTGTACGCCGCTCGAGCCCAAGCTTTTGGGCGACGGTGGATCGGATCCAAGCGGGATATCGAGAGAGGAGTCCGACCGAGGCCGCGCTCCTCGACCTCGACCGCTACAACAACGACTAGCGCGACGCTGGCTTTCCGGTGGCCAAGGTCGCGGCTGACGCCGACGCCGACTCCGATCCGCCGTTCGCGTTCGCGTGGCGGCTCGAGTTGCCGCCGCTCGGTCCGATCGTGATCTGACCTTCCACCTTGGCGCCGCGCTCGATCACGATGCCCTCGGTCTTCAGGTCGCCGTAGACGCGTGCGCTCTTGCGCAGCGTGATCTCGGTGCGCGCCTCGATGTCGCCGTGCACTTCTCCGTCGATCAGCACCGACTCGGCGCGGATGCGCGCCGTGACCTTGCCGTTCGGGCCGATCGTGACGGTCGCGGAGCAGTCGAGCTCGCCCTCGACCGAGCCGTCGATGTGCACGCTCTTCTGCAGCTTCAGCGAGCCGGTGAACTCCGACGACGCGTCGACGTAGGTGGACGCGGGCGCCTGAGCGGGCCGAACGTCCAGGGTCGCCGAGCCGGCCGGCAACGCCTTCGCCGCTGCGGCTCGCTTCGCTTGCTTTCCAAACATGGTTCGTCCTCTCGGTGTTGCGGGTCGCGGTTCCATCGACTCTGCGCGCTCGGCGCTTGAGGACCTGCGTATCATCTCGGCCTATGGCATCCGCCATCCCCACGCCCGAGACGATCGATGCGGCCTGGCTGACGGCCAGGCTCCGTGAGAGCGGTCACACCGGCGCGTCGGTCGCCGCGTTTCGCGCCGAGCGCATCGGTACGGGTCAGATCGGAAAGTGCATTCGCTTCCAGCTGGAGCTCGAGGGCGACGCGCGCGGCGTCCCACGCTCGCTGGTGGGCAAGTTCCCGTCCGACGACCCGCTGTCGCGCGCGACCGGCGAGCAGCTCGGCAACTACCACCGCGAGGTGATGTTCTATCGCCAGCTTGCGAACCGGCTGCCGATCACCAAGCCGCGCTGCTACTTCGCGGAGATCGCGGGGCGCGGGAGTGACTTCGCCATCCTGCTCGAGGACCTCGCGCCGGCGAGGCCGGGCGACCAGCTCGCGGGTTGCTCCGTCGCCGTGGCGCGCGTGGCGGTGCGCGAGCTCGTGAAGCTGCACGCGCCCACCTGGGGCGACACTTCCCTCTGTGGGCTCGACTGGATCGAGGAGCGCTCGCCCGACAAGGGCGCGCAGTGGCGGGAGATGTACGCCGCGAGCCTCGCGCCATTTCTCGCGCGTTTCGGCCCCGTCCTCGCGCCCGACGAGCGCGAGATCATCGGCCGGGTGGCGGAGTCGAAGGGCCCGCCGTTCACGTATCCCGCCGAGCCCTGGGCGCTCGTGCACATCGACTTCCGGCTCGACAACTTGCTGATCGACGAGAGCGTGACACCGCCGCGTGTCGCAGTCGTGGACTGGCAGAGCATGGTGCTGCAGTCACCGCTCTCGGACCTGGCGTACTTCCTGGGCGCGTCGCTCCTGCCCGAGGTACGGCGACCGGTCGAACGCGAGCTCGTGCGCGAGTATCACGCCGGCCTCGTCGAGGCCGGCGTGCGCGGCTACGACTTCGCGCGCTGTTGGGAGGACTACCGGCGCGGCGCCTTCGCCGGCTTCTCGGTCACGGTGATTGCGTCGGTGATCGTCCAGGAAACGGCGCGCGGCAACGAGATGTTCACCGTCATGGCGCAGCGTCACGCGCGGCACGCGCTCGACCTCGGCTCGGCCGAGTTCCTCTGAGCGGGAGGCGATCATGTCTGCAGCGGCTTTCGACCCGCTTCGTTCCGATCGGCCGCTGATCGTCTACCTCGACTACAAGAGCCCGTACGCGTTCATCGCCAAGGACCCGACCTACGAGCTCGGCGAAGCCCTCGGCATCGGGATCGACTGGCGGCCACTGACGCTCGACATCCCCTCGTATCTGGGCTCCGCGCGCCTCGACGCGAAGGGCAAGGTGGTCGAGAGTCAGCGCAGCGCGAGTCAGTGGTCCGCGGTGCGCTACGCGTACAAGGACGCCCGGCGCTATGCGGCGCTGCGCGGGCTCACGGTGCGCGGCACGACGAAGATCTGGGACACGGCGCTCGCGGGCTTGGGAATGCTGTGGGCGAAGGCGCAGAGTGACTCGATCCTGCGCCGCTACACCGATCTCACGTACGAGCGCTTCTGGAAGCGCGAGCTCGACGTCGAGGACCCGGCCGTGGTCGAAGCGGTGCTCGCGGAAGCGGGTGCCGACGTCACGGGCTTCCGCGCCGACGCGCTGGGCGCGGGCCGCGTGCGCTACGACGCGATGCAGCGCCAGATCTTCGACGCCGGCATCTTCGGCGTGCCGGGCTACGTGCTCGATGGCGAGTACTACTTCGGGCGCGAACACTTGCCACGGATCCGCTGGATTCTCGCAGGCCGCCGCGGTCCCGCGCCGGACATCGCGTATCGGAGCTTCGCGGCGGAGGCGCGATGAGTGAGCGCGTGGTCGTGTGCGTCGACTTCAAGAACCCGCACGCGCTGCTCGCCGTCGCGCCGACGCGCGCGCTCGAGGCGCGGCTCGCGGCTCGCTTCGACTGGCGGCCGCTCGTCCTCGCACCGCTCTCCCCGCCGAAACCGATCGGTGTCGGCGACGACCGCGGAGCGCGCCATCGCAGCATCCGGGCCGCGTACCTCGAGCGAGATCTCGAGAGATACGCAAGCGCGAGGGGGCTCGAGCTGCGCGACCTCTACCGGTCACCCGACGGCGCGCTCGCGTCGCTCGGCCTGCTCTGGCTGCGGCAGGAGGCGCCGGAGCTCGCCGGCGACTACGTCACGCGCATCTTCGAGCTCGTGTGGCAGCGCGGCGCGGACGTCGCGAGCGCAGCCGTCGTCGAGTCGGCGCTTGGCGGCGATCCGCGAGCGTTTCGCGCATGGGCGGAGAGGGAGGGAGCGCGCGAGCTCGCCGCCAACCAGCGCGAGCTCGCCGAAGCGGGCGCCTGGAACGTGCCCGCGTACCTCCTACACGGGGAAGTGTTCATCGGGCGCCAGCACCTGCCCATGGTGGAGTGGCTCCTCTCGGGCCAAACGGGCGCGCCCCCGATCTGATATTTCTGGCGCATGGAGCCCCGCCCCTTCACGGTCGACGCGGACGCGCACATCCTCGAGCCGCCCACGCTCTGGGAGGAGTACCTCGAGCCGCGCTACCGCGAGCGCGCGATCAAGATCGTCTCGGTGCCCGGGCAGGGCGAGCAGCTCGTCGTCGACAACGAAGTGGTCATGCCGTTCGGGTTGGCCGGGCTCGGCGGCGCGGAGCTCGACGCGCGCGACCTGTTCACGAACCCGACCCTCACCTATCTCGACGGCGCGCCGCGCGCGAGCATGGATCCCCAGGCTCGCATCAAGCTCTTCGACGACTGGCAGGTCGACGCCGGCGTGATCTTCCCGACGATCGGCATTCTTTGGGACAAGGAAGACGATCCCGAGCTCGCGATCGCCTACGCGCGCGCGTACAACCGCTGGCAGTGGGACTTCTCGTCGAGTCACTTGGATCGCTTCGCGCCGATCGCGCACGTCCCGCTCTACGATCCGGCGCTCGCGCTGGTCGAGCTGCGGCGCTGCCTGAAGCTCGGCTTCAAAGGCGTGTTCGTGGCGCCCGAGCCGGTCGGCGGCCGGAAGCCCTCGCATCCAGACTTCGACCTACTCTGGGCCGAGCTGCAGGAGGCCGGTCTGCCGTTTTGTCTGCACGTGATCGTACGCTTCAATCGCTCGGTGAATGCGTTCGCGCAGTGGTTCGATCGCGCGCGCGGTGAGTCGAACCTGGTGTTCACGTTCGGCATGGGCGGCACGTTTCAGCTCATCCCGGCGATCTCGGCGCTCGTCTGCGACGGGATGTTCGAGCGCTTCCCGCGCCTGAAGGCGTGCGTCGTCGAATGCGGAGGCAGCTGGCCAGGCTACGTCATGGATCGGCTCGACGAGAAGTTCGAGCGCTTCGGCAGTGACTCGCTGCGCATGCGCCCGAGTGAGTATTTCAAGCGCAACGTCTACACCGTGTTCGATCCCGGTGAGCGGGGCATCGACGCGACCTTGGACCTGCTCGGCGAGGAGCACCTTTGCTGGGGCTCAGACTATCCGCACATCGACTCGCACGTCGACGCCGCGAAGGAGATCCGCGCTAGCGTCGCGAATCTGTCCGAACACCGACGCCGTCTGGTGTTGGGTGAGAACGCTCGCCGGCTGTTCCAGATTCCGGCGAAGGCCTAGGAGGCACCGATGCCCCAGATGAACGAGCTCGGCTTCTATACGCTCCCGGGGCAACCGCGGTCGCCGCGCGAGCTGCTCGACGAGGTGCGCGAGGCCGAGCGCCTCGGCATCGGCGCGTGCTTCATCTCCGAGCGCTTCAACATCAAGGAGGCCGCGACCCTGTCGGGCGCGGTCGGCGCGATCTCGAGCACGATCGGTATCGCGACCGCCGCCACGAATCACAACACGCGACACCCGATGGTGACGGCCTCGTACGCGATGACCATGCACCGACTCACGAACGGCCGCTTCTCGCTGGGCCTGGGCCGAGGCATCGCGGCGATGTTCCGCGCCTTCGGCCTGCCGCAGATCAGCACCGCGCAGCTCGAGGACTTCGCCGGGCTCATGCGCCGCCTGTGGCGCGGCGAAGTCGTGGTCGGACACGACGGGCCGGCCGGTAAATTCGCCATGCTCGCGCTGGGGCCCGACTACGCGGGCGAGATCCCGCTCACGTTCACGGCATTCGGCCCCCACTCACTCGCGCTCGGCGGACGCGTGATGGACGCGGTCGTCCTGCACACGTTCTTCAGCGACGAGACCACGGCGCGCTGCGTGCGCGACGTGAAGCGCGCGGCCGAGCAGGCGGGCCGCGATCCCGCGAAGGTCCGTGTCTGGTCGTGCTTCGCGACCATCGGCGATCACCTGCCCGAGCCGCTGCGTCTGAAGAAGACCGTGGGCCGCATGGCCACGTACCTGCAGGCGTACGGCGACCTCCTGGTGAAGACGAACGGCTGGGACCCGACCGTGCTCGAGCGCTTCCGCGCCGACCCGCTCGCGGGCAGATTCCCCGGCGCAATCGACGCGCGCGCCACCCGCGAGCAGCTCGAGCAGATCGCAAAGCTCATCCCCGTCGAGTGGCTCGCGCCCGCCGCCATGGGTACGCCCGCGCAATGCGTCGCCAAGGTGCGCGCACAATTCGATCTCGGCTGCGACGGCGTGATTCTCCACGGCGCGACCCCGGCCGAGCTCGAGCCCATCGTGCGCGAGTACGTGAGAACGCGCCCCGCGGGGAAGTTCGATCATCTCGCGGCGAATCCGGCGGGTTGAAGTGACTCGGAGGTAACTCGCCGCCGCGCGGCGGCCGGTGCCTCCTCGTGGGTCCCTTCTCGCTCGAAGACTCGCTGCGAAACCCACTCGTCGGCATCCGGCTGCCGCGCGGGCTGTATTTTCCGGATCCCGTGGCGCCGCGCGCGGTGCGTCCAGCGGCGCCTCGGGGTCCCCCCGGAGTACCGGTACCCACCTCGGACGGCGCCGGCCGAACCGCTCGCTACAGCGCGGGGATGCTCGTACTGGCCAGATGCTCTTCTGCCAAAAAAAGAGGTGGAAGAGCTCGCTGCTCGAACTGGCAAAAGGCCGGGGCTTCGGCGGGATGCCGACGAGTGGGTTTCGCAGCGAGTCTTCGAGCGAGAAGGGCACCCGCGAGGAGGCGCACGCCGAAGCGCCAGCCGCTGCTCCGTCTGACATCCGGCAGGTGTCGGGATCGGCGATACTGATTCGTCCTAGGATGAACGACGCAAGGAGACCGAATGCAATACGCGATTCTCTGCTACGGCGACGAGGCCACCGTCCGATCGTTGGACAAGAAGCAGGACGACGAGCTCATGACCCGGCTCTCGGTCGTGCACGACGAGCTGATCGCGGAAGGCAAGCTCGGTCCGCATTTTCGCTTGATGACGACCGGCAATGCCAAGACCGTGCGCGCCTCGAGTGACCAGGTGCTCGACGGACCGTTCGCCGAGACCAAAGAGCAGCTGCTCGGCCTGTATGTCGTCGAGTGCGCGACGCTGGCCGAAGCGGTCGAGACCGCGCATAGGCTCGAGGTCGAACGCAAGCGCGCTCGTATCGCCGGCGCGCTCGAGGTGCGCCCGATCCTCTCGTACTTCGAGGGAAACCCTTCGGCGTGATCGACGACGCGTGGCTGGAGACTGTCTTCGCCGCCGCGCGTCCCCAGGCGGTCGCAGCGCTGCTGCGGCACTTCCGCGACCTCGACCTCGCCGAGGAGGCGTATCAGGAAGCGAGTCTGCGCGCGCTGCAGAAGTGGGCCGAGACCGGGCCGCCGCGCGATCCAGCCGCCTGGCTCATTCACGTGGGCCGCAACTTCACGCTCGACGTGGTGCGGCGCCGCAGCCGGCAGCAGTCACTGCCCTCCGAGGAGCTGCTGTCGAACCTCGATGATGCCGAGGCCGCGCTCGCCGCGAGTCTCGACGCCGCGCACTACCGCGACGACGTGCTGCGCCTCCTGTTCGTCTGCTGCCATCCCGATCTCCCCGCGGCGCAGCAGATCGCGCTCGCGCTGCGCGTCGTGTCGGGTCTCTCGGTGAAGGAGATCGCGCGCGCGTTTCTCGTCGGCGAGAGCGCGATGGAGCAGCGCATCACGCGCGCGAAACGGCGCGTCGCCGCCGGCGACGTGCCGTTCGAGGCCCCGGGCGCGAGTGAGCGCGACCAACGCCTCGCCGCCGTCGCCGCCATGATCTATTTGCTGTTCAACGAGGGCTACTCCGCCA
>JBGQIB010000042.1:0-30982 GCA_041498295.1 bacterium
CACTTGGACGATCACCGCGCCGAACGGCGCGATCATCAATTTCTCGAATTTCGACATCCATGCGGGAGAGACGGTCACCTTCATCCAACCGAGCGCCGATGCGCGCGCGCTGAACCGAATCTTCAGCGCGGTGCCGGCACCGACGAGGATCGACGGGAGTCTGAACGCGAACGGCCAGATCTACATCGTGAACCAGGCCGGCGTCTTCTTCGGTAGTGGCTCGCAAGTGAACGTGAACGGCCTCCAGGCCGCGGCCGGCCGCATCTCCGACAAGGATTTCCAGGCGGGCGCGGGCGACAAGGGCGTTGATCACTTCACGGGTCTGCACGGGAAGGTCGGAGTCGAGGAAGGCGCACAGATCACCGCGAGCGCGGTGAGTCTCGTCGGCGGCCAAGTCTCGAACGCGGGACAGATCACGGCGGGCGTCGGGGGCCACGGCGGCTGGATCGTCATGGCCGCGGGCCGCGACGTGCTGATCGGCCGCGACGGCGAGGGCAACGGCGTGTTGCTGCGCATCGAGGGCGCCGCAAACGCGGTCTTCAACAAGAATGCGACCGGCGTCGAGAACACCGGTTCGCTCGTCGCGAACGCGGACACGGACCCGGTCTCGACGACGCCGGGCGCGCACATCAGCTTGGGCGCCGGCGATCTCTACGGCACCGCGATCTTCAGCAGCGGCGCGATCGAAGCGCGCAAGGTCGCGCTCTCCGCCGACAACCGCGGCAACGTCGCGCTCGGCGGCACGGTGAAGACCAACGAGCTCGACGCGACGTTCGCGGGAAACACGGCGGGCGAGCTGCGCGGCACCGGAGCCGCGGGGTCGGTGCCGCAGACGATCAACGCGGACACCGTGAAGCTGCTCGCCACGGGCGATCGCGGAAGCTTGAAGGTCGGCGAGGGCCTCGCGTTCCGCGGCTTCTCCGACGCGACGAAAGGCCCGAAGACCGTGAACGTCGCGCAGCAGACCAACCTCGAGACGTCGGCCCTCGCGGGTCTCGACATCGGGGCCGAGGCCGATCACTCCAACACCGCGCTCACGATCGCGTCGGAGGCCGGCACGCTGGCGATCGACGACCGCGGGCTCGTGAACGGCACGAAGCTCGACATCTCGGCGCGTACCTTGATCGACGTCCGCGGCCCCGAAGCGCTGGACGTCGAGAGCTTGACGATCCACACGCCGACCATTCTCAGCAGCGGCGATCTGATCGCGCGCGGTGCCGACGTCCACATCGCCGTCGAGGGAAAAGACGACATCGTCGTCCCGGTCTTCGATGCCACGACCAACATCGGTATGGTCACGAGGCCCGACTCCTCCTCGGCAGTGATCTCCGCGCACGGGGGCACCCTCCAAGTCACTGGCGACATCACGGCCAGCAACGGCGGCGGGCTGCGCATCGAGGCGAAGAAGGTCGAGCTCGGCACCGTCGATGCGGCGCGCGGGCCGCTCGGCGGAATCATCGACGTCTCGGGTGGGATCCAGCCGCGCGTCGAGATCGGCTTCACCGATGCCGCCGGCGTGCAGCAGACCGAGCAAGTCACTCTGAACGCGATCAACGCGGAAGGCCACCGGCGCGACGAGAAGAAACCCCTGGTCGCGGGCGGCGACGTCGTCGTGAACGCCACCGGCGACGTGACCGTGCGCTCCTCGATCAGCACGCGCGGCGACTCGAGCGGCAGCAACACCAAGCCGAACCTGCCGGGCGGCAGCATCCAGATCACCACGACGGGCGCCAAGGCGACGCTCACCGTCGGCAGCATCACGACGGGCGGCGCCGACGCGCCGGTCGCTCCGGACACGGAGAAAGGCAACATCTCCCTCAACGCGGCGACGATCGTCGCGACCGGTGACTTCGACGCGCGCGGCGGAACGGCCGGCAACGCGGACGGTAGCCGCGATCGCAGCGTCGCGATCAACGGCAGCCTCGAGGTCGGCGCCGACCAGCTCTCGATTTCCGGTGGCGACGTGACTTTCAATGGCGTGGTGAGCGAGGCGGCGACGAGCGCCACCGATCCGACGCCGCGCGCCGCGACTCTCGGGGTGACGTCGAGCGGCACGACGACGTTCGGCAGCAAGGTCACCCTGGACAGGCTCCAGGTCGACAGTCCGCACGGAGGGGACGTCGTGTTCGGCGGTAACGTGGGGGCCGAGAAGGCATTCGAAGTCCTCTTCGACACGACCGGCACGGGTCAGATCCTGACGACCGGCGGACCGGTCACCGTGTCCTCGAGATCCGTCGTGCTCACCGCCGGCGACATCAGCGCGAAGGATCCCACGGCCGCGCCGAGCGCGACGTTGACGATCGACCCGAACGTCCAGTTCAACCTGCTCGACGTCGCCGACGACCCCGCGGTCGAGGGTGACTCGAGCACACGCGGCAGCTTCCGCTTCGATCAGGACGCGGCGATCGACGCGAACACGACCAAGAACTTGTTCACGCTGGATCGCTTCTCAGTCACGAGCCCAATCCCGCCGGGGGATCACGCCGGTCTCGCGCTCGAGACGGTCCAGCTCCTGTCGCATGCTGGCGTGTCACTCGACGAGGGCGCGCGCGCTGCCGTCGCGGACAGCGATCTCGTCGTCTCCAGCGCGAGCTTCGCCGCGCCGGGAAGCGCAAGCGCGCTAGACCTCGCATCGCTCAACGTCACGACGCTAGACGCACTCACTGCGAACTTCAGCGTCACCGCGAAGAACGGAGTCAGTCT
Organism: bacterium; assembly: GCA_041498295.1. Lineage (GTDB taxonomy): Bacteria > Myxococcota_A > UBA9160 > SZUA-336 > SZUA-336 > VGRW01. The sequence goes on from JBGQIB010000042.1 coordinate 2,704, forward strand.
GCACTCGGGCGCCGGGGGCTCCGGCGGTGACCTGACCTTGACCTCGAATGCGAACTTGAGTGCGAACTCCATCACGCTCATCGCGGGCGACGGGCAGACCGGCCCCACCGGCGCGAAGGTCGCGATCGACCCCGCTGCCCAGCTACTCACTCACCCCAACCTGGACGCGAATGGCGTCGTGGTCGCGAAGCGGAAGGTCCTGATCGCGCAGGACGCCGATCTCGCTACCGCCTCGCTGCCCGATGCCAGCGTGTTCGGCTCGGTCGGCGACCCACTCGCGGGCCTCGACTACCAGCTCGAGTCCCGCGACGGCCAGCTCACCCTCTCCGACGGCGCGGCCGCTAAGATCGCCGGCAGCAATCTCTCGCTCACCGGCGCGAAGGGCATCGATCTCGGGACTGCGCCGCTCTTGCTCGGCTCACTCACCGCGCACACGCCCGAGGCGCTCGTCGTGTCGCACGACATCGCGACGGATGCGGGCGGGAAGATCGAGCTGCACGCCGGCACCGATGGCAGCGGCGACCTCAGCATCGCCTCGACCCTGGCCTCGGACGACATCTCGCTCTTCGCGGGCGCAGGCGACGGTCAGCACTCGGCTGCGGTCGTCGACCTGCAGGACGGCGCACACTTCCGAAGCGCCGATCTGGCCACCGCCCCGACTCAGTTCACGCTCGAGCAGGACGCCTCGATCGGCGAGAACGGCGGCACGCAGGTGCCCGGCGCGGCACGATTCGGCGACGGCTCCGTCGGCTCGATCGCCGGGATGGGGCTCGCGCTGCACTCGAAGGGCTCGAGCGTGCGGATCGCCGACCCGACGGCCGTCAAGGACACCGCGCTCGAGCTCTCAGGCAAGGGCGGCGTCACGGTGGTCGGAGACCTCGACGTCCAGTCACTCGAGGCGACCAGCGGGACGGGCAGCGGCGTCGTGACGTCGCTCGGGGGCAGCGTGAGCGCGACGAAGGACGTCACGCTGCACAGTGCGGTGACGCTGACTGGGAGCGATCCGAACACGACCATCAAAGCAGGCGGCAACCTCAGCGCAGAGAAGTCGATCACCAAGTCGACCGCGGGCAGCCTCACACTTCACGCGGACCACGCTCTAAGCGTGGCGGGCGTCGCGACGGCGCACAGCGGCGGCAAGCTCACCGTCGAAGGCATCGGCTCGGTGACCGCGACGGGCAAGCTCGACACCTCGTCGATCAGCAGCGCCGACGCGGGCGGCGAGGTCTCGGTGACCTCGAGCGGCGCCATCGACATCGCCGCCATCGACTCACACGGCGCAGCGGGCACCGCGCAGACCGCAAAGACCGCGGCCGGCGCTGGTTCGAACGGCGGCGCGATCAGCGTGACGGGATCGGCGATCACCGTCGGCACCGTGAGCAGCGTGGCCGGTCCCGGGGGCGCGCTCCTGGTCGGCTCCAGCCAGACCGGTTCGGCCAGCGGCGGCGCGGGCGGCGACATCACTCTCAATGCCAACAGCGGAGACATCGGGCTGAAGGGCAACGTGATCGCCGACGGCGGCGACGGCACGTCGACGGACCCGGCGCACCCGGCGGCGGATCTGAACGGCCCGGCCGGCAACGTCACCCTCAACGGCAACGTGCGCTTGCTCGCGAGCCGGCAGACGGCCGACCAGGCGGACGACGGCCCAACGAACGTGATTCACGGCTTCGACGTCGTGATCGGCGGCGACGTCCGGCCGGGCAGCTTGACGGACCCGAACACGTCGGTCGTGACGCCGATCGCCGCCGGCTTCACGGGACTCACAGTCGTCGCGAATAACTCACTCAGCGTCGCCGGCGACCTCACGGCGGGCCAGCTCGACCTCGAAGTGCACAGCGGGCCCCTCGCATTGGGCACGAAGACCCTCAACGCCGACGAGATCCGGCTCGCCGCGAGCGACGGCCAAGGGGGTCAGACGACCGGCACAGTCGATCTCACGGACCTCACCTTCCACGGCTCCAACGGAACCGGCCCGGTGGCGACGTCGTTTACGCTCGAGCAAGACGCCTCGATCGGTGGCTCGGCGGGCGGCACGCCGATCCCCAACCTCTCGCAAACCTTCGGCGTCGTGAGCGGGCGCACGACTCCCTTCAAGCTCGGCCTCATCTCGCAGGACGACACGGTCGTCTTGGATGGCCAGGACGTGGCGAACGTGAACGGCACGAACCTGTTGCTCGCCGCGAACGGCACGGGACTCGCGGGCGAGACACCGATCCAAGTCACTGGCGCCGATCTCGTCGTCCCGAAGCTGAGCCTCGGGACTGAGACCGGCGTCGGCGGGGTCGTTGGCGGAAACACCTCGATCGGCCAGAACCTCGAGGTCGGGACGAACACTGCGCAGGAGGACGGCGACGAGGTGCTGACCGCGGGCGGCGACCTCAGCGTCACCGGCGTCGCGACCGTCCATGGGAACGCCAATTTCGTCGGCAGTGCGACACAGACACTGCAGGTCGGCAGCTCCCTCGAGCTGTTCGGGTCTCTGTCGAAGACCAAAGGCGACGGGAAGTTCAAGAGCGACTTCGTGATCGACAGCCATGACATCAAGTTCTCCGACCCCGTGGACTCGCAAACGGGGCTGGAGATACCGCGGCTGCAGTCGATCGGGAACATTCAGGGCGCGCTCTCGGTCTTGTCGCCGATCGTGAAGACGGTCGCCGGCGGTGTGTCCCTGCTGGGAACGACCGCGGACGATACGCGGGCCGCGGTCACCGTGACGGGAACCGATCCCAACGGGCTGGCTGTCGAGACCTCGAACGGCGAGATCTTGATCTCGGCCACGACTCAGGCGACGCCCACGAGCCCGGCCGGCGTGGGCACCTATCAGCTCAACGGGGGCGTGCGCGCTGTCGGCGACGTGATTCTGACGGGCCAAGCGAAGCTCGTGAAGCTTCCGGGCGGACCCGCAAGCTATCAGTTCGAGGCGGAGCGCAATTTGGGCGGCACGGGCGGCGAGCTCACGATGAGCGGGATCGCGAGCGCGGACGGCGACGTGTTTCTGGTCGGCGCGGGGCGGGCCGCGACGGCCGACGTGCTGCGCCCCAATGCGATCCATCTGAAGGGCGATTTCGACGTCGCTCACGAGCTCGTCGTCGACGGCACGACCACCAAGGTCTACCACGGACTCTTCGTCGAAGGCACGACCGACGTTTCGGGCGACACCACGATCGCGGCGGGCGACGTCGAGTTCCACTCGCGCATCCAGGGCGCCAACGATCTGAACATCAAGAGTCAAGACAGGGTCGTGCTCTACGACGATGTGGCGATGACCGCCGGCGCGTTCGCGGCAGGTGGCAACAACGGCGTGCTCTTCGTCTCGGCCGCGGACCAAGAGCAGTCGATCGAGGCCGGCAGTATCTCGCTGGGCAACGGCGCGACGAATCCGCCGAAGGACCGCGGCAGCTTGCTGCGCAACGGCGATCTCCGGCTGAGCGCGCTGAACGGAAACGTCGTCGTCGGCCGCGGGCAGAAACTCATCGTGAACGGGGCTCTGAACGTCGCGGCGTCGGGCGGCGTGACGCTCGCGGACACCGCGGCGCTCAACGTGAACGTCAATTCGAGTGACTTCGGCGTCTACGGCGGGACCACGCTCGTGGCGAACTCGATCAACGTGAACCAGCGGCCGCACGTCTTCGGCGGCGGCGGCGCCACCTTCGCGGTTCCCACCCGCACGGAGGTCTCGGGCAACGTGCCGAGCGACGGGGTGCTGGTGCGCGCCATCTCGCCGAGCGGAAAGCCGCTCAGCTTCGGCCCCGCGGACGACGGTTCGTTCGACCCCGAGCCGCCGTTCCCGCTGAGCCCCGACTTCGTGGGCTTCAACCCGACGTTCCCGACGGTCACCGGCTCTGCGCTCTTCGACTTCTCGCGTGAGATCCCGCGCTGGCCGGCGCGCCAGTCGATCACTCGTCCACACGCGGACCCGGTCGTCCTCAAGCTGGCGGTCGAAGAGCGCCCGCTCTGGGCCGAGGAGCTGCTCGCGTATCTCGAGCAGCGTTCCATCGAGCCGCCGAACGAGACCGGACGACTCGCCGAGGCACAGCTCCTGCCGCCTGTCGGCGCGCGACCCGGTGAGCCGCTCGAGGAGAGCGACGTGCGCGTGCGCGGCGCCGCGGTCCAGAACGCCGTCGCGCTTTACCGGAATCTGTTCCGACCCGATCTGCGCCGCGATCCCGAGACCGGCGTGATCGATGCGCCGAGTCAGGCGGGCGCGATTCGCGCCGCGTTCCAGGCGCCGACGGACATCGTGCGCCGCGCTCACTCGGGACGAGTGATCTCGGGCACGGACGTCGCGAAGGTCGTCGAGAGTGACTCGAAGTACGATGCCGCCCGCCGCTACCGCGAGCAGCTCGGCTCGCTGCTCGACGTCGCTCAGCGCGCCCTCACCCCCGACCAGCGCCCCCGCTTCCGCGAGCTCGTCCTCGCCGAAGTCACTCCCTACGGCCTCAGCCCCACGGAATTCGGGTCCCTGTTCTAGCGGAGGTCGTCACGGGAAGGCGAGGCGAGGGCCGTCCCGAGCCGAGCCGGCAAGCGGCGAAGCCGCGCGCAGTGAGGCGCAGCCGAACGTAGTCAATTGGTGCAGGCGGCGTTGGGGTCGGTCACGCAGGACTTTGCCAAGGGTCGCGGGCCGTAGACGGGCTGGCGCGCGATGGCTTCGAGCTCGCCTTGGGCGTCGTCGCGGAGCTGGTTCGCCGCACCGAGCTCGAGCGCGCGGCGCAGCATCGCTTCCGCCTCGAGATACTCGTGCAGGCGCGAGAGACAGAAGCCGAGCCGCACCAGCGTGCGCACACGATCCTCGTGCTCGGGGAAATCCTTGAGCGCGGCGCGGTAGCGGCGCGCGGCCGCGAACCAAGCGCGCTGCGAGTAGTAGTAGTCGGCGATGTCGATGTCCTGCCGCGCGAGCCGGTCCTCGCACTCGCGCAAGCGGATGGCCGCGTCCGAGGCCATCTCCGATTGCGGATAGCGCTCGATCAGCGCCTTGAACTGGGCGACCGCTTCGCGCGTCGGCGCCTGATCCCGGTCGCTCGCACGCATCTGGTTGAACGAGCAGAGCCCGTTGCGGTACAGCGCGTACGAGACCTTCGCGTGGTTCGGGTGCAGCTCGACGAAGTCGTGGTAGTAGCTGGACGCTTCCTCGTACTCGCCGCGCTCGAAGTGGATGTCGGCGATCTGCAGCTCGGCCAGAATCGCGAAGTCACTGTACGGGTAGTTGTCGATGACCTCCTGGAAGTATTCGATGGCCTTGGCGTAGTCGACGTCGTGAAAGAGCAGGAACGTGCGCTTGCCGGCCAGCGTCTCGACGCCGTGCTGGTAGTAGGATTCAGCGGAGGGCAGCTCCTCTTCTTCGGGCGGCGCAGTTGCGCAGCCGCAAAGAAGGGCGATCGTCAGGACCGCGCCGCTGCCGAGCGCCCTTGCCGAGCGGCTGCGCGAATTCCGAGCTATCTTCGTAAGTAGCCGGTTTTTCAAGGATTTCGCAGAGTAGGGGGGCGCCCGCAGGCTGTCAAACCGCGGGCCCCGAGGAGATGAAATGGCGGCCAAGGACGTTCCGGACATCCGCTTGGTGGAGCGCACGCAGCGCAAAACGATGACCACGGGCGGCGGCGCAAACCCGGCGGACCTCCGCGATCTCTCGGCAAACCTCGCGCCAGTGAGCGCGGAGGATCTGGAAAAGCTTCGCTCCGACCTGGTGACCGAGCACGAGCTTCGGACGCGCCGCATCGAGCGCTTCATCAAGGAAGGCCCGCTGCGTCCGGCGCCGCGCGCAGTCATTCCGGTGTCGGAGAACGATCTCTAGCGCGGAGGCGCGCGTCGTGATCAAGGCGCGACTCGGTGAAGACTTCGACGCGGTCGTGTACCGCCTGTTCCCGTTCGTGCGCGCGATCCGCGTCGCGCCCGACGCGCTCACGCTCGCCGGCGCCGGCGTGTCGCTGCTCGCCGCATGGGCGTTTTCGCTCGACCGCTCGTTCGTCGCCGGGCTCCTGCTCATGCTCGCGGGCTTCTTCGATCTGATCGACGGCGTCGTCGCCAGACAGCAAGGTGTGTCGTCGTCGGCGGGCGCGTTCTTCGATTCGTCGATCGACCGGCTCTCGGATCTCCTGATCTTCGGCGGCATCGCGGTGGCGCGTGCCCACGCGGCCGATGCCTTCGGCGCGGCGCTCGTGCTCTGGGCGATCACGGCGTCGGTCATGACGAGTTACACACGCGCCTCGGCGGAGCGCAAGCTTCACTCGCTGCGCGTCGGCTTCATGGAGCGGGGCGAGCGCTTCGGCGTGCTGATCGTCGGTGCACTCAGCGGCTTCGTGATGACCGCGGTGGTGATCATCGCCGCGGGCGCGACCTGGACCGCGCTGCAGCGCATCCTCGAGGGACGGCGCTTGTTGCGTGCGTTCGAAGAAACCGGCGTCGATCCGACGCGACCGGAGTCGACAGATGGCGGGTGAACAGGGCGGGCCGCGCGGGTTTCAGATGAGCGATCCCGACGACCCCTCGGGTTTGCCCGAGATGAGCTTCGCGACGTTGGTGATCTCGCTCTCGACGTCGACGCTGCTGCATCTCGGTGTACCGCCCGAGCCGACCGACGCTGCGCAGCCCGAGATCAATCTGCCGCTCGCGCGCCAGACGATCGACATCCTCGAGATCCTGCGCGAGAAGACGCGCGGCAACCTCGACGGTGGTGAGTCGCGCCTGCTCGAGCAGATCCTGCACGACCTGCGCTTGCGCTTCGTCGCTGCGCGCAAGAACGCCGCTACGTGATCGAGGTCCGAGCGCCCGCCAAGCTGAACCTCGGCCTCGAGGTGTTGCGCCGCCGGCCCGACGGCTACCACGAGATCGAGACCTGCTTCGTGCCACTGCGCCTCTTCGATCGCCTGACCCTCGACGTGGCGCCGGCTGGCAGCGGGATTCGCCTCGAAATCGAGGGTGCCGATCTGCCGACCGACCGCACGAACCTCGTCGTGCGCGCGGCCGAGCGCGCGTGTGAAGCGCTCGAGCTTGCGCCGGATCTCGCGCTGCGACTCGAGAAGCGCATCCCGATCGCGGCGGGACTCGGCGGCGGCTCGTCCGACGCGGCGGCGACCCTGCTCGGTCTCGAGGCGCTCGCGCGCCGAACGCTGCCGCGCGACATGCGCGCGAAGCTGGCGCTCGAGCTCGGCGCCGACGTCCCGTTCTTCCTCGAGCCGCGTCCCGCCCTCGGCCGCGGCGTGGGTGAGCAGCTGGCGTCGCTCGACGGCATTCCCGAGATGCACTGGGTGCTGGTGGCGTTCCCGTTCGCGGTGTCGACCGCGTGGGCCTACAGCGAAGCGGCGCGCGAATTGACGCTCCCGCGCGACCCGTCTAGCATTGCCGCGCTTCTTCGGCCCCTTGGCCTGCTCTCGTCTCCACGCAACGATCTCGAGTCCGTCAGCACGAGGCGGCACCCCGAGATCCGGGAGGCGCGGCGAGCGCTCGAGAGCGTGGGCGCGCTCGCGACCGGGATGAGCGGCAGCGGACCGACGGTGTTCGGACGGTTCGAGGACGAACGAGCGGCGCGACGCGCTGCGGAGATAGTCGAGGTACCGGCGGGAGCGAGGACGATCGCGACGAGTTCGCCCGGCAGCGCCTCCGGTGATTGGGGATGGGGCGTCGCCAAGTGGTAAGGCAGCGGGCTTTGGACCCGCCATCCGCAGGTTCGAATCCTGCCGCCCCAACCAAGACGATCAACGACCGAAGAGCCACCATCGAGAAGCTGCGATGACCACCAACATCACGAAGATCTTCACCGGCAGTTCGTGCCCTGAGCTCACGGCGGCGATTTGCGAGCATCTCGACGTCGAGGTCGGTCGCGCCGAGGTCGGCACGTTCGCCGACGGCGAGACCTCGGTCGACATCGGCGAGAACGTCCGCGGCATGGATGTGTTCGTGATTCAGTCGACCTGCTCGCCCGCGAACACGCACCTGATGGAGCTCTTGATCCTGCTCGACGCGCTGCGCCGCTCGTCCGCGCGCCGCATCACGGCGGTGATTCCTTACTACGGATATGCGCGACAGGACCGGAAGGTGAGGCCGCGCACGCCGATCACCGCGAAGCTCGTCGCCGACCTGATCTCGACCGCAGGCGCCGAGCGCGTACTGTGTCTCGATCTGCACGCCGGCCAGATCCAGGGCTTCTTCAACATCCCGGTCGACAACATCTACGCGATGCCCGTGCTCTTGCAGCAGATCCGCGCGCTGGTGCCGGCGCGCGACGAGATCGTAGTCGTGTCGCCGGATGCGGGCGGCGTCGAGCGCGCGCGCGCGTTCGCGAAGCGCCTCGAGGCGAGCATCGCCATCGGCGACAAGCGGCGCGAGAAGAAGGACGTCGCCGAAGTGACTCGCATCGTCGGCGACGTCGCCGGACAGACCGCGGTCATCGTCGACGACATCGTCAGCACCGGTGGCTCGCTCGTGCAGACCGCCGAGGCGCTGCGCGCCGCGGGCGCGAAGCGCGTGCTCGCCGCGATCACGCATCCCGTGCTCGCGGGCGCCGCCGTGAAGCGCGTCGAGGAATCGTGCATCGATCGCCTCATCACCACCGACACCATCCCGCTGCAGTCCGCGATCCAGCACAGTGAGAAGTTCGTCGTCACCAGCGTCGCGCATCTGCTGGGCGAAGCGATTCGCCGCATCCACAACGAAGAGTCCGTCAGCTCGCTCTTCGTCTGAGCGCGCCTAGCGTGGGTAGGGTTGCCCACGCGAACACAAGTACTGGAGCACCCCCATGGAACGACTGAAGCTCGAGATCACGCCACGCGAAGGCCGCGGCAAGAGTACGACCCGCAAGCTGCGCGTGCAGGACCGCGTGCCCGGGATCGTCTACGGCAGCGGCATCGTACCGACCGCAGTGAGCGCGGAGCGCATTGCGCTCGCGCGCGTGCTGCGCGGCGGCGCGAACGCGCTCGTCGATCTCGTCGGCGCGAAGGCGCTCGAAGGCAGCCCCGTGCTCGTGAAAGAGGTCCAGCGCGACCCGCTCTCGCGCAAGCACGTGCACTTCGATCTGTACGCGCCGGACCTCACGGCGCGCCTCGACGTCGAGATTCCGCTGCACTACGTGGGGACACCGAAAGGCGTGCTGCTCGACGGCGGCGTGCTCGAGCCGCTGCTGCGCACGCTCGAAGTCTCGTGCATGCCGCTCGCGATCCCCGAGGGCATCAACGTGGACGTCTCGAATCTCGCGATCGGCGAAGCGATTCACGTGCGCGACATCCAGCTCCCGCCCGACGTCGTCTCCAAGATCGACGCCGAAACCACGCTGGTTCACGTGATCGCGCCGCGCCTCGAAGAAGAGGTGGCGCCGGCCGTCGCGCCCGTCGAGGGCGAGGCTGCCGTGCCGGCCGAAGGCGCAGCGGCTCCGGCGGCGGATGCCGCTGCCGCGAAGGCCGAGGAGTAGCGCGGTCCGGCGGCCATGCGGCTCTTCGTCGGGTTAGGAAATCCCGGTCCTCGCTACGCCGAGACGCCGCACAACGCCGGCTTCGTCGTCGTGGACCGATTCATCGAGAAGCACCGGCTCGGTCGCACCGCGCCGAAGTTCCAGGGCGAGTTCGCGCGCGGCAAGGCGCTCGGCCAGGACGTCGCGCTGTTGAAGCCGCAGACGTTCATGAATCTCTCCGGAGAATCCGTCTCGGCGGCGCTGCGTTACCTCCCGATCGAGCCGCGCGACCTGGTCGTCGTGTTCGACGAGATGGACATCCCGAGCGGCAAGCTGCGCCTGCGAAAGTCCGGCGGGCACGGTGGACACAATGGCCTGCGCTCGATCATCGAGGCGCTCGGATCGTCGGATTTCCCACGCATTCGCGTAGGCGTAGGTCGACCTGTCGAGGGCCGTCCGCCAACGGGTCACCTGCTCGGCAAGCTGCCCGACAGCGAACGCGCGCGCCTCTCGGCCACCATCGACCTCGCGGTGGAGGCGCTCGAAATGGTGATCGCCGACGGCTTCGAGGCCGCGATGAATCGCTTCAACGGCCTGGAGCCGCTCGGCACCGAGCCAGCCGTTTAGACCCCGCGCAGATTTTTTCCAACCTTTAGAATGCCGGCAACCTTGGGGGGGAACAGGATCTCATGGACGCGCTGATGCTCCGCTTCTCGCGCTTCTTCATCAGACACCGCCTGGTGAATTTGATCCTGATCGGCGGAGCGACGCTCTTTTTCGCCTATCACGCGCTGCAGCTGCAGGTGTTCAGTCAGTTCATCGACCTGCTGCCGCGCAATCATCCGTTCATCCAGATCTACGAGAAGTACAACCGCCAGTTCGGCAGCGCGAACGTCGTCATTGCGGCCATCGTCGTGAAGGATCCGGGCACGACGATCTACGACGAGCGCGTACTCGAAAAGGTGTACGCGTTCACCGACCAGATCGACAAAGTCGAAGGCGTCGACCACGGCCAGGTCGTGTCGATGACCGCGGTGACGGTGCGAGATACGGGCATCGATCAGTCGGGCATCATCCGTTCGACGCAGGTCGTCGGCGAACAGGCGATCGCGCTGCTCGAAGCGCAGTTCTTCGCACGCCGCACGCTTCAGCGCGCGGAGAAGCGCGGCGACAAGCTGCCGAGTGACCTCCCGGCGTTCATCGAGTTCGTGAAGAAACGCAAGAACGTGCTGGAGCCGCTCTTGCTGTCCGATTCGGACCTCACGAAGAAGGCGGCGTCCGGCAGCGCGGCGGCGATCGCGGAGCTCACCGAGGTGCGCCGCGAGAACGCGGAGCTCGAGTTCCTCCAGCTGCGCCTCGCCGAGCTTCCCGATACCTACAAGCTCGACGGCGAGAACCTGCGCGGGCCCGACGGCACGCTGCTTCCGAAGGAGGTGCTCGCCGGTCTCCCGGATCGCATCCACCAAAACAAACAAGTGTACGGGCGCTTCGTCTCCCTCGACGACAGCTCGGCGATGATCACCGCGGGCTTCCTCGAGAGCCGCCTCGACTACCAGAAGATCTTCAACGAGATCCACGCGCTGAAGCAGGAGCTCGAGAAAGACGGCTTGGTGACGGTGCACCTGACCGGCCAGCCGATCCTCGTCGGATGGACCTTCTTCTACAAGTGGGAGATCGTCCTCATCCTCGCGCTCTCGCTCGGCATCCTGCTCCTGATGCTCGGCATCTACTTCCGGCGCTGGTACGGCGTGGTGATGCCGTTCTCGGGCGCGATCTGCTGCACCGTCTGGGGTCTCGGGTTCACCTCTCTCATGGGCTATCAGATCGAGCCGCTCGTGCTCGTGATTCCGATGGTGATCACGGCGCGCGCGATCAGTCACTCGGTGCAGTTCGTCGAGCGCTTCTACGAGGAATACGAGCGCCTGAACGGGGACAAGGAAGAGGCCGTCGTGCTGTCGATGGCGGAGCTCCTCATTCCCGGCTTCCTCGGCATCGTCGCCGACGCGATCGGCATCATCGTGATCGGCGTCTCCTCGATCGCGCTCATGAAGAAGGTCGCGATCTTCGGCGCGTTCTGGTCGATCTCGATCATCTTCACCGAGATGCTGCTGAACCGCCTCATGATCGCGTACTTCCCGGCGCCCAAGGACACGAGTCATTACGTGCCGTCGGTGATCATGCGCGTGCTGAAGGGGATCGCGTACGCGTGCACGACGCCGTCCTGGCAGCGCGGCATCGTCGGGGTCTGGGCGGTGATCGTGATCCTGTGCGCCACCGTCGCGCTGAAGGTGAAGATCGGCGAGTCACATCCCGGCACGCCTGTGCTCTGGCCGAAGAGCGAGTTCAATCAGTCGGCGGCCGTCGTCGCGAGCAAGTTCTACGGCGCGGACGATCTCACCGTGGTCGTCGAGACGGAAGAGCAGGGGGCCGTGCACAAGCCGGACGCGATGCACGAGATCGAGGCGTTCCAGCGCTACATGGAGCAGGACCCGAAGGTCGGCGGCTCCGTCTCGATCGTCGACTATCTGAAGGCCATCAACCGCGCGTATCACAACAGTGACCCGCGCTGGGCCTCGATTCCCTACTCCACCGACCAGATCGGCGGCCTCTTGTACCTGTACGAGGCCGGCTCGCCGGATCCCCGCGTCCTGAATCCGTACCGGGATCAGGAGGCGCAGAACGCTACGGTGCGGATCTTCTACAAGGACCACCAGGCGGAGACGATTCACAACGCCGTGCACCGCGCGCAGGAGTACATCTTCGCGCGCCCGACCGGGAAGGTCGCGATCCGGCTCGACACGCCGCGCGACGATCTGCAGGCGCGCATCCGCTGGTGGCTCGGGCCGCTGGTTCCGCCGCGCGATCCGGAGCTCGTCATCCTCGTGCGCGACGACAATGGCGCCTACCAGCAGCAGCAAGTGACTCACCCGAATCGCCGGGAGCCGCCGCCCGAGGACTCGACGCAGCGCATCCTCACGCTGCCGCGCACCAGCAAGGAGCTGGTGCAGAGCTTGGTCGAGACCGGCTACGACAGCGTCGGGAAGATCGCCGACGCGGACGTCAAGAAGCTCGCGACCGTTCCCGGCTTCGACCTGGTCACCGCGTACGCGCTGAAGAAATCGGCGCAGCTCGACCGGCGCTACTACACCGTCGAGTCGGAGTGGCAGGACGAGTCGACCGGCGTCCACTCACAGGTGCGCAGGCGCGGCCTGTACGACCTACCGGAGCTCTGGGTGAAGTATCAAGGCCAAGACTTCGCGCGCCGCGAGTCGGGTCAGTGGGCCGAAGGCGCGAGCTTCGCGCTCGCCTCCGGGCTCATGGGCGTGCTCGGCGCGAGCAACGACGAGGTCGAGGGCAGCAACAACGCGACCTTGATCGCATCCTTCACTGCGATCTTCCTGGTCATCATCATCACGTATCGCTCGTTCGCGGTCGGCGGGCTGCTGTGTATCTCGCTCGGCACGGCCACACTCGTCTCGCTCGCGTACATGTACATCGCGAACATCGGCTTCGACGTGAACACGTTGCCAGTGCAGGCGCTCGGCGTCGGTGTCGGCGTCGACTACGGTCTGTATCTCATGGACCGGATCATTCACGAGAGAAAACGCGGACACGACATCGACGAAGCGATCCGCGTCGCGATCACCACCACCGGTATGGCCGTGTTCTTCACCGGCTCGACCTTGGTCGGCGGCATCATCTTCTGGTACTTCATCTCGAGCCTGCGCTTCGCGGCGGACATGAGCTTGCTCATGTCGATCGTACTCGCCGCGAACATGGTGGGCGCGATGTTGCTCGTGCCGGCGATGACGTCGATGTTCAAGCCGTCGTTCGCGTCGGCCGCGACGGTCGAAGAGCTGCACAAGCGAGACGCGGCAGCGCGGCAGAGCGTGGCGAGCTAAGCGGGCTCGGCCTCGATCACCGCGACGCGCGCGATCGTCGGCACGACGCGCGACACGCGGAAGCCCGACGCGCGGAACAAGTCGCGGAACTCCGCTTCGGAGCGCTGTCTCCCACCGGTGCACACCAGCATGTTCACGTCGTTCGCCGCAGCGCCGCGGCTCTCGAGTGACTGGTCGATGTGCGCGGGATACACGCCCTCGACGATCAGGAGCTTCCCGCCCGCGGGCAGCGCAGCGCGCACCGTGCGCAGGATCGCCGTCGCGCGCTCGTCGTTCCAATCGTGGATCACGTGCTTCAACAGGATCGCGTCGGAGCCGCTCGGGACCTTCTCGAAGAAGCTCCCGCCGGCGACCTCGCAGCGGTCCTGGAAGCCCGCCTCCGCGATGTGTGTGCGCGCGCGCTGCGCGACGTGCGCCTGATCGAAGACGAGCCCGCGCAGCTTCGGGTTCGCGCGCAGGATGCCGACCATGAGCGCGCCGTTGCCGCCGCCCACGTCGGTGAGCCTTGTGAAGACCGAAAAGTCGTAGGCGGCTGCGATCGCGGCCGAGGTCTGCGGCGCGAACGTGGCCATCGCCTTGTCGAAGTTCGCGGCAGCGGCCGGATCCTTGGCCATCTCCGCGAACGGGTCCGCTCCGGGCGAGCGCTTCTGCAGCGCGGGCTCGCCCGTGCGCACGCAGTACTCGAGCTCTCGCCAGTCGTCCTGAATGGCGACGCCGCAGAAGACCTGCACGTTCGCGCGCATCGAGCCGGGCACGTCGTCGCGCAGCAGCTCGCCGAGCGGCTGCAGCGCGAAGCGCCCGTCGTCCGCCCGCTCCTCGAAGACGCCGATGCTCGCGAGCAAGCGCAGCACGCGGCGCAGCGCCGAGGCGTCCGTCTGCGTGGCTGCGGCGAGCTCGGTCGCGCTGCGCGGGCCGTCGCGCAGCAAGTCGGCGACGCCGAGCTTCGCGGCGAGATACAGCGCGCGCGAGAAATAGTGACCGATTCCGATCTGATAGAGCGCGAGGCCGGGCGGCTGCGCCGGGCGCGCTGCGGATTCCGTCATGCGGGACTCCTCTCCTCGAGTTAGCTGACTTCGAAGCGGTCGCCGACGCGGCGCCGCAGCTCGTCCACGGAGACTTCCTCGAACGGCGTCGCGAGAAACCAGCGATGGCCGAAGGGATCGCGCACGCTGCAGCTCCGGTCGCCGTGCGGCTGCGCTTCGACCGGGCGCTCGAGCGTCGCCCCCGCCGCGACTGCACGGGCCGCGAGCGCGTCGACGTCGGGCACCAGCAGGTGGATCGCACACGACGAGCCGCCGTACTTCGCCGGGCTGTAGACGTGCTCCTCGGGCCACTCGTCGGAGAGCATGAACCGTCCGCCCGCGACCTCGAGGTCCGCGTGGCCGACGACACCCTCCGGTGTCAGGTAGCGGTTGCTGACGACCGCGCCGAAGGCGCGCTGGTAGAACTCGAGCGCGCGCGTGGCGTCGCGGCAGCACAGGTAGGGAGTCACGATCTGTCTCTGCGCAGTCATCTGCATCTCTCTCTTCTTGTCCGGAGCCGTCAAACGGTTCGCGGATCAACCGCCCACGAATGCTCGCCGCCCGCGAGCGGGGTCACGTAGAGCGCGGTCATCGCGGGCTGCGCGTGCGCGCGGTGCCACAGGCCCTTTGGGCACACGAACAGGCGGCCCGGCCGCAGCTCTGAGCGCACGGGTCCGGCGTCGGTGAGCACCGTGATGTCGCCGCCGCCCTCGAGCACGAGGATCAGCTCGTCCCCGTCCGGATGCCGCTCCCAGGGGGCAAGGCCCAGGAACTTCGTGACCAGGATCGAGGCGTTGTCGAGCGAGCCGAGCAGCCGCGTCTCGTAGCCGCCGCCCAACCGGCCCACCTCGTCGCGCAGGTCGCGTGACTCGAGGCGCGGGCGCAGCGCGAGGCCGAGCTCGGCGCGGAAGCCGCCGCGCGGCAGCTCGCGCAGGTCGAGGGCCAGGCGCAGCAGCGCCGAGAGCTCCGCGTTCGCGGGCGCGAGCGATGCGTCGGGTTCCCTCAACAGCGCCTCGATTCCGCGGTCGAGCGCCTCGGCCGGAGGCTCGGCGCGCCGCTTCGCTCTCGTCTTTCCTTCAGCCATCGTCGGTTCCGATCTTCTTGCGCAGCGCCACCAGTGCGCGCAGTTGTAACTGCTTCACCGCGCCCTCGGTCTTGCCGAGCGCGGCGGCGATCTCGCGAATCGAGCGCTCCTCCGCGAAGCGCAGCTCGATCACGCGGCGTTGCGCGCGCGGCAACCCAGCCACGCAGCGAAACAGCCGCGCGCGACTCTCCGCGTCCAGGCGCTCGGGCTCGCTCGGCAGGACGGAGAGCTCGAGCTCGGCCGCACTCTGCGAGCGGCGCCCCGCGCGCCGCGCCCGGTCCACGACCGCGTTCGCCGCGATGCGCAACAGCCAAGCCGAGAACGGCGCGCCGCGTGACTCATATCCGTGTAGCCCGGAGAGGGCTCGCCGAAACACCTCGGAGGTCAGATCCTCGACCTCGGCGCGGCCCTTCACGCGGCGCGCGACGTACGCGTACACCCGCTCGAAGTTCGCCTCGTAGAGCGCGGCGAACTGACCCGGGTCCTTGCGCGCGGCCTCTACGCGTAGTCGCTCGTCGGCTTGCATGCTCCGACTAGGTAGAACGCGCCGAGGCTCCGCAGGTCACGACCTAGGTCACGAGATAGGCGCCGCCGAAGCGCCGTTCCATCTCCTCCTTGGAGACCTCTTCCTTCTTGCTCGAGACCATCCAGCGGTGGCCGAATGGGTCGCGCAGCGTGCCGCTGCGGTCACCGTAGGGTTGGTCGGCGACGGCCCGCAGCTCCGAGGCGCCTGCCTTGAGCGCGCGCGTGGCGAACGCGTCGACGTCGCGCACGTACAGGTGGATCGAGACCGGCGATCCGCCGAGCGTCTGCGGGCTGAATACGCCGCCTTCGGCCCACTCGTCGGAGACGAAGACTTGAGCGCCCTCGATCTGGATGTCCGCATGACCGATCGAGCCGTCCTTGCCCACCATGCGCATCATCTCGACCGCGCCGAACGCCTTCTTGTAGAAGTCGAGCGCGGCCGCTCCGCCCTTCACGCACAGGTACGGCGTGGCCCGGCCAACGTCCGCTGCGCTGGCGGCAGCCGCGGCTCGCGGCTTCGCGGCGCTCCTCTGTGCCGGCTTCGCCGCACGCTTCGGCGTCGGCGCGCTCCGGCGCGTCGTCTTCTTCGCGACCGTGCGCTTCGCGGTCTTCTTCTTCGAGGGCTTCTTCTTGGCCATGTCTCTCTCCGTATTTTCGCGCATCGTACGCCCAAAGCGTCGCCGCGAGAACAGCTGCTGGCAGCGACTGGAGCCGCCGGGTAGACTGCGCCCCCTGCCATCCTCGGTCCCGACTTCGTTTCGGGGCCAGAACCCACGAGGAGAGGACTTTGCGAGAGTACGAGTTCGTCTACGTGATCCAGCCCGACGCGAGCGTCGAGCGCGAGGCTGAGATCCACCAGCGCATCGACCAGGTCATCGTCGACCACAAGGGCCGCCTCTTGTTGCGCGACGACTGGGGCAAGCGCCGCTTGGCCTACGAGATCAAGAAGTTCCAGAAGGGCCACTACTTCCAGGTAAACTATCTCGGCCTGGGAAAAGAGGTCGCCGAGATCGAGCGCCTGATGCGCATCGACGCCGACGTGCTGCGCTATCTGTCGGTGCAAGCGAACGACGACGTGAAGGACATCGAGACGCGCGTCGTCGAGGCGGCGAAGCAGGCCGAGGAGCAAGCACAGCGCCGCGCCGAGCGCGAGAAGGAACGCGCCGAGCGCGAGGAGCGCGAGAAGGAGCGCGAGCGCGGCGACCGCGCCCCGATGACCGACGACGACGACGACGCCGACCGGCGCTTCGGTGCCGACGACGGCGAGGGGCGGCGCTATCAGCGCGACGACGAGGACGAGGAGTAAGCCATGGTCGAAGTCATCGCCAAGCGCCCGCAGAAGAAGCGCCGCCGTGCCGGCCGCAAGATGTTCTCGCGCCACAAGGTGTGCCGTTTCTGCGCGGACAAAGAGCTCGATATCGACTACAAGGACGCGAAGACGCTGCGCATCTTCCTGACCGAGCGCTGCAAGATCATCCCGCGCCGCATCAGCGGGAACTGCGCGAAGCACCAGCGCAAGCTCACCACCGAGATCAAGCGCTCGCGGCACGTCGCGCTGCTGCCGTACACGACGGGACACGCGTAATGGCTACGATGGAGGTCATCCTCACCGAGGACATTCACCGGCTGGGCAACGCCGGCGACGTGGTGAAGGTGAAGGCGGGCTTCGGCCGCAACTTCCTCTTGCCCCAGGGCAAGGCGATGCTCGCGACCGCCGCGCGCGTGAAGCAGATCGATCACCAGCGGCGCGTGATCGGCGAGATCCAGAAGCGCGCGATCGCGGAGTTCCGCGAGATCGAGCGGCGCGTGCAGGCGGTCGAGCTCGTGTTCGAGATGCAGGCCGGCGCCGAGGGCAAGCTCTTTGGCTCGGTCACGAACGCGGACATCGCGGCGCGCTTCGCTGCGGCCGGGGTCGAGATCGAGCGCCGCAAGATCGTGATTGGCGAGCCGATCAAGAGCGTCGGCGATCATCCGATCACTGTGCGCCTGCACCGCGAAGTGCAGACGCCGCTGGTCGTGAAGGTGATCTCGAGCGGCGTGATCGCGGCGTCGGCCGAGGCCGAGGCCGCCGCCGCCGAGCCCGAGGGCCTGCAGACCGAAGAATCCCGCGACGCCGCCGACGACGACGAGTAGACTCAGGTCGGATCCCGGCCGAGGATCCGACTGACCGAACAGGACCGACGGATCGAACGGCGGGGCGGGGGGCCACTTGCCGAGGACCGACGAAGCGCTGCGCGCGATTCCCACGGACCACGAGGCCGAGCGGGCCGTGCTCGGCGCGTTGCTCCTGGACGTCGAGGCGTTCTACAAGGTCGCGGACAAGCTCGATCCGAGCGCCTTCGACCTCCCGCGACACAGAATTGTGTACGAGGTCGTGCGCGACCTGGTCGAGAAGCAGCAGGGCATCTCGCTGATCAGCCTGCGCAGCGCGCTCGAGGAGCGCGGCTTGCTCGAGCAGAGCGGCGGCACCTCGTTTCTGTCGCAGCTCGCCGACTCCGTGCCCACGGCGGCGCACGTCGAGCACCACGCCGAGATCGTGCGCCAGAAGGCGACGGCACGCGCTCTGATCCGCACCTGCGAGAAGCTCGCCGCGCGCGGCTACGACGGGCTCGAGAGCGTGTCGACCCTGGTCGAAGACGCGGAGCGCGAGGTGCTCGCGATAGCCGAGCACGGCTCGCAGTCCGGGTTCACGTCGATCAAGGACGAGATGCAGAGCACGTTCGAGTACATCGAGCGCGTGCAGTCGGGCCAGCTCGTGGGCGTGCGCACTGGCTTCGAGAGCTTCGACCAGCTCACCGGCGGCTTCCGCGGCGGTGAGGTGATCATTCTGGCCGCGCGCCCGAGCGTGGGCAAGACGGCCCTCGCGCTGAACATCGCGCGCAATCACGCGCTCGATTTCGGCGGCTGCGTCGCGTTCTTCTCCCTCGAAATGACCAAGCGCGAGCTCGCGCTGCGTCTCCTGTTGGGCGAGGCCGAGATCGACAACAATCGCTTCGTGAACGGGATGCTCACCGATCGCGACTGGCGGCGACTCACGCAGGCCGCGAGCGTGCTCGAGAACGGGCGCGTGTTCTTCGACGACAACGCGGCCGTCTCGGTGAGTGACATCGCTGCGAAGGCGCGGCGCATCGACCGCGAGCAGAAGCTCTCGCTGCTCGTGATCGACTACATCCAGCTCGTGACCGGCCGCCAGACCCGCGACGGCGGCGAGCGCCGCGAGCAGCAGGTGGCCGACATCTCGCGTTCGCTGAAGCTGCTCGCCAAGGACCTCGACATCCCCGTGCTCGCGCTCTCGCAGCTGAACCGCGGTCCCGAAAATCGGCCCGACAAGCGCCCGCAGCTCGCTGACTTGCGCGAGTCCGGCGCGATCGAGCAGGACGCGGACGTCGTGATGTTCGTGTACCGCGACGAGGTCTACGACCCGGAGACCCCGGATGTCGGCATCGCCGAGCTCCTGATCGCCAAGCAGCGCAACGGCCCGATCGGCACGGTGAAGCTGCAGTTCGCGAAGGAGTACGGCCGCTTCCACAATCTCACCAAGCGCGGCGACGGCCCGCCGCCCGAGGCGGGCTTCGACTCCGGGCCGCGCGGCAACGCCTTCCTCGGCGAGCCGGAGCCGCCGTTCTGAGTCGCCCCGTGCTTCGCCCGCGTGCGCTCCGCCCGGAGCGCGCCATCGGCGTGTGTGCGCCATCGGGCCCGGTCGACGTCGCGACCCTCGACGCCGGGCTCGTGTGGCTCGCGGCGCAGGGACACCGCGTCGTCGTCGGGAAGCACGCGCGCGCGCGCGCCGGTTATCTCGCGGGCAGCGACGCGGAGCGCCTGGCCGACTTCGAGTCACTTCTGCGCGATCCGTCGGTCGGCGCCATCCTGTGCGCGCGCGGCGGCTACGGTGTGAGCCGCTATCTCGCGCGCATCGATCCAGACGAGCTGCGCCGCGAACGGAAGCTCGTGGTCGGCTACAGCGATACGACTCACTTGCTCTCGTATCTGCAGGCGCGCGCGGGTCTGGCGTCGATCCACGGGCCGATGCTCGAGCGCACGGATGTCACGCCGGAAGCGCGCGCGCGCCAGCTCGCGCTCATGCGCGGCGAGCCCGCGGGGCAGGCGTCCCTCTCGGGGCGCGCGCTGCGCGGCGGCGTCGTCGAGGGACCGCTCGTAGGCGGGAACTTGAAGATGCTCCACACGAGCGTGGGCACGCCGTGGGAGCCCGCGCTGGACGGCGCGATCCTGTTCTTCGAAGAGGTATCCGAGGCGCCGTA
This sequence comes from bacterium, assembly GCA_041498295.1. Taxonomy (GTDB): domain Bacteria; phylum Myxococcota_A; class UBA9160; order SZUA-336; family SZUA-336; genus VGRW01. Next base: position 22,875 of record JBGQIB010000042.1, read on the forward strand.
TTCGATCGACCGCGCGTTGATTCATCTGCGCGAAGCGGGCTGGCTCGCGCGCGTGCGCGGTGTCGCCGTCGGTCAGCTCGTGAACTGCGAGTCGACTCGCTACCCTGGCGCGTCCGCGGGGGAAGCTGTGCGGGAAATTCTCGGCGCCGCCGTGCGCGGCCCGATCGTCGAAGACCTGCCGTTCGGTCACGTCGCGGATAATCGCGCGCTCGCCGTGGGAGTGAGCGCGCGGCTGGACGGAGACAAAGCTCAGCTCACGGGGTTGGAGCCGGTCGTGGAGGTCGACGCGTGAAGCTCGCCGAGGTGAAGCGCAGGCTCGGGAAGGTCGAGCGCGTGGTCGAACGCGCGATCGAAGCGGGCGAGCTTCCGGGCGCCGTGATCCTTGCGCGCCTGGGCGAGGAGCTCGCCTTCGACGGCGTGTACGGCGCGGCGGTGCTCGTGCCGGAGCGACACGAAGCGCGCCTCGACACGATCTACGACCTCGCGTCGCTCACCAAGGTGATGGCGACGACCGCGGCGACCATGCTGCTCGTCGCCGATGGCCGCGTCCAGCTCGACGCGCCGGTAGCGACTTACTTGCCCGCGTTCGCGGAGCGCGGCAAGGAGAAGATCAGCGTCCGGCATCTGTTGACGCACAGCTCGGGGCTGCGGCCCTGGCGCGCGTATCACGCGGACCTCGCGGAGCGCGACCGCCGGCGCGGCGAGCACACGGTCGGCAGCGCCGAAGGCAAGCGCGAGATCGTGAGTCGCGTGCTGCGCAGCGCGCCGGTGCACGAGCCGGGCGAGGCGTCGGTCTACGGCGATCTCGACTTCATCGCGCTCGGTGCGCTCGTCGAGGCGGTCGCGGGAGAGGAGCTCGACGCCTTCTGCGCGCGCCGCATCTACCAGCCGCTGGGCATGGCGAGCACGCGGTTCAATCGGCTGCCGTTCACGGGCGAGCGCGCGCGCTACGCCGCCACCGAACAGTGTAGCTGGCGCGAGCGCGTGCTCTGGGGGGAAGTGCACGACCCGAACGCCTGGGCGATGGGCGGCGTCGCGGGTCACGCGGGCTTGTTCGGCACGGCGCCCGACGTGCTGCGCTTCGCCGAGGAGATGCTCGCCGCGGAGCGCGGGCGCTCCGCGCTCTTTCCCGCCGAGGTCGCGCGCGAGTTCTTCCGCCGCCAGGAGATCGCCCCGGGGAGTGACTGGGCGCTCGGCTGGGACACGCCGACGGACGGCCAGTCCACCTCGGGCACGCAGTTCTCGAAACGCTCGATCGGCCACACGGGCTTCACCGGCACGAGTCTCTGGATCGACCTGGAGCGCGGCATGATCGTCGTCTTGCTCGCGAACCGCATTCACCTGGTCGCGAAGCGCAGCAAGTTCGAGCTGCGCCCGCACGTGCACGACCTGATCTGGGAGGCCTTCCTTGCCGCGTAGCATCCCCCCGATCGAGGAGATCCATCACGTGCACTTCGTGGCGGTGTGCGGCACGGCCATGGGCTCACTCGCCTGCATGCTCGCCGAGCGCGGCTTTCGAGTCACTGGCAGCGACACCGACGCGTACCCGCCGATGAGCGACCAGCTGCGCGCCGCGGGCATCGAGGTGCAGAAGGGCTGGAACCCGGATCGGCTCTCGGGCGATGACCCGGATCTCGTGGTCGTGATCGGCAACGCCGCGCGCCCCGACAATCCCGAGGCGCGAGCGGCCATCGACGGCGGCTTGTCGTACGTCTCCTTCTGCGACGCCGTGCAGCACTTCTTCCTGCGCGGGAAACACAGCGTCGTCGTGACCGGCACGCACGGAAAGACGACGACCACGAGCATCGTCGCGTGGATGCTCACGCACGCGGGGCGCGATCCGTCGGCGCTGATTGGCGGCGTATTCGAGAACTTCGGCGGCAGCTTCCGTCTCGGCGCCGGGCCGGAGTTCGTGATCGAGGGCGACGAGTACGACTCGGCGTTCTTCGACAAGACACCGAAGTTCCTGCACTACGACGCGCGCACGGCGCTGATTACGTCGGTCGAGTTCGACCACGCCGACATCTACCAGTCACTCGAGCAGATCCAGGACGCGTTCCGGCAGCTCGTATCTCAGATCCCCGCGGACGGCAAGATCATCGCCGCGACGGACGCGGAGACGGTGCGCGCGGTGGTCGGCGCCGCCAAGGCGCCGGTCGAGGGATACGGGTTCCGCGACGGCGCGATCTGGCGCGTTTCCGACGTGGCCTTCGACGCCGAGGGCACGCAGTTCACCGTCTGGAAGCGCGACGAGCGCGTCGCGCGCGTGCGCATGCCGCTCTTCGGCAGACACAACGTCGAGAACGTGCTCGGCGCGATCGCCGTCTGCGCGAGCCTCGGACTCGAGCCGGAGCGGGCCGCGCGCGCGATGACCGAGTTCCGCGGCGTGAAGCGCCGCCAGGAATTGCGCGGCGAAGCGGCAGGCATGGCGGTGATCGACGACTTCGCGCACCACCCGACGGCGGTGCGCGAGACGATCGCGTCCATCCGCTCGCGCTATCCCGAGCGCCGGCTGTTCGCGATCTTCGAGCCGCGCACCAACACCAGCCGGCGGCGCTTCTTCGAGAGTGACTTCGCCGACGCGCTCGCCGCCGCGGACGACGTTCTGCTCGCCGGTGTGTTCAAGGCCGAGGCGCTCGCGGAAGATGAGCGCATGCGCCCCGAGTTCGTGATCGACCGCGTGCGCGCCGCGGGCAAGTCGGCGCACTATCTCCCGGAGGTCGACGCGATCATCGAGTATCTCGTGCGGAACCGCACCGGGAAGGACGTCGCCCTCGTCATGTCGAACGGCGGCTTCGGAAACATCTGGGAGCGATTGCTCGCTCGCTTGAGGCAGGTCTAGGGAAGGCCCATGCAGGCAAACGAATTGCGCCGTGGAATGAACGTCATGATCGACGGGCGGCCGTTCCGCGTGATGGAGAACGAGATCCGCACACCGGGCAAGGGCCGCGCGTTCGTACAGGTGAAGCTGCGCAGCATCCTCGACGGCACGCAGCGCGAGCTGAAGCTCTCCACCTCCGACCAGGTCGAGGAGGCCGCGATCGAGTCGAAGGAGATGGACTACACGTACGCCAGCGGCGAGGGCGCGGTGTTCATGGACATCGAAAGCTACGAGCAGATCACCCTCTCCGACGAGCTGCTCGGCGACACGAAGCCCTGGCTCTCCGAGGGCATGCGCTGCGAGGTCGAGCTACTCGACGGCGTGCCCATCGGAATCACTCTCCCGAAGGTCGTCGAGATCAAGGTGCGCTCCGCCGATCCCGTCGTGCGCGGCCAGACCGCCGCCAAGTCGCAGAAGTCCGCCATCCTCGAGAACGGCGTCACGATCCAGGTCCCGCCGTTCGTCGAGTCCGGCGACAAGCTGCGCGTCGATCCGAGCGAGCAGCGGTACATCGAGCGGGCGAGGTAGGGCGCGCGATCTCCCGTCGCAGCAATCCGGGATGCGGTTGACCAATCCTGCGAAGGCGTCTCTCGCTACCGGACGCATCGTATTGTCAGCTGCCGTGGCCCTGGCCGCAGTGCAGCTGATCGCTGTGCTGGAGATGTCTCTCGTCGACGCCGAGCAGCGGCTCTCTGGCGCGCAATCGGAGCTTCAAAGGCTTCGGCTGGATGCGCCAGGCGATCCTCCCGCTCCGGTTGGACTCACTGATCGCCTGGCGGTGGCACTCGAGCATTTGTCGGGCGCGATTCGAGTCGTGGGGCGTGCGACTCTTGTTTGGCTGGTACTGCTGCTGGCAGGGAGTGCCTTCGTTGGTACGCGGCGGGCCGTGCCGGTCGTTCTCCGACTCGCGGCGGTCGCTCTAGCTCTCACGATCGGGCTAGGTTTGCTCCTGCCCCTCCAGTGACGCGGGAGCGGTGAGTTAGCAGCCGGTCCCGTCGCCCTCAGCCAGCCGAACTCTTCGGGGCTTCGCAGTCCTGACGGAACTCAAAGGACCGAGGCGCGATAGCGGGTAACTCGCTTCCGCCTGATTCCTCTAGAGCTACGCTTGGTTGCGAAGCTAGAGGACGGCCTGCAAGTCAGCTTCCGTATATGACTGAGTGACCCGCGATTTCCGCTCCTGGTTGAATCCAGGTTCGTTCCAAGGTGGTGGAACACTCCAGCCAGTCTCGAATGAGCTCTCACAGTCTGGTCGCTTGACTCTGTGCGTCATTCACTTTCTCACGACAACTTTGCGGAAATCTCGTTGACTCACTATGCGAGGACCGAGTAAAAGGAGACTCGCATCGTCGTGTAACTGCGAGATGAGCTCGGGTGCACTTGGGGGGGACCATGGGAAAGCCTGCTCTGAGAATCGCTCTATTGTCCGGTCTCGTGGTCGCTACGGCAGTCCTTGCCGTCACCGGTGTCCAACGTTGGCGCGCAATCGTCGAGGAGCGGCGCGTAGAGCAGGCGCGCCTGTCAGCGCTCAGCGCCGCGCAGGTCGCGCAACAGGTCGCGCAGCGAGCCAACGACCAGCTGCAGCGGCCGACGGTGACCCTCTCGGGGGAACAGATTCGAGCGTTTCGATCCACTCCAGCAGGCAGCGCTCCGCCTCCCGTCGAGAAGCCGAACGTACCTCGGCGGCGCCAGGTCGGCGCCCCTCCTGAGAGTCAGCGCGCTCCGCAAAAGGAGAGCAAGCCCTCGACTGACTTGGAGCTGCGCTGCGCCGCCCTAGCGGCTCACCTCCCGCGCGGCGGCTTCGCGATTCCGCCGGACTGCGGACTACTTCTCGCACACAGGATCTCTCCGGACCGGATGGTAGTGCGATGAGCGGCTCGAGCGCGGTCTTGGGCCGTCGTGGAGCCGCTCTGCTGATCGCGATCTCGACCCTCGTCGCATCGACCGCAAGAGCGCAGGTACAATCGGGCTTCGGAACCGCCGCCGGCGGCGGGGTCGCGTCGTCGAAGGAGTCGTACAAGACGGATCTCTTCACGGGCGGCGCCTCGCTGACGATTCCAATCGTCGTTCCGCCGGGAACGAACGGGACCGAACCGCACCTGGCACTGACTTACTCGAGCAGCACGGGAATGACGTGGATCGGGCAAGGGTGGGACTTTCGATTCCCGTCGGTCCGGCGAATGACCAAGTTCGGAATCCCGAAATACACCGACGATCCGCTGGCGGGGGATCGATTCGAGATCGGCGATGACCAGCTCGTTCGCGACGACACCGGAAACTACCGGTTCACCCGCGACAATCTGGACCGGATCCAGCGCAACGACGACGGCTCCGGGCATGTCGTCTCCTGGACGTTGAACCGAAGAGACGGAGCCCGTCTCGAGTTCGGCACCGACGCGCAGCACCGCGTCACGACGCCCAGCGGGCAGGTCTTCGAGTGGCTGCTCGCTCGAGAGGTCGACTCGAACGGCAACTTCGTCGAGTACACCTATGTCGATCGCACTGCGAATGAGCTCGTGGTCGACTCCGTGCCGTATCCGAAGCGAATCAGCTGGAGCTTTCGCGGAGACACCGCTGGCTCCGCGACGATCCGCACCGTCGACTTCATCATGCAGGATCGCCCGGATCACTCCGTGTCCTATCGCGGCGCCGTCCACGAGCGCATGTTTCATCGCCTCGATCGCATCAACGTCAGTGCGGGCGGGACGCTCGTCACCGCCTATGACGTGAAGTACCTGGACGAGTCCGGAGAGGGGGCGCAACCGTCGAACCGTCGATCGCTCGTTCACCGCGTCGTGCGCCTGGGCGCGGACAACGCGACTGCGCTGCCGGCGGATCAGTACACCTACGCGGGCTTCACGGGAACCTGGACCTCGAATTCGACGATCGCATCGAATCTAGCGGCACTGAGACTTCCGGGTCTCACTAGCGATGACTCCGCCACCGCGACGGAGTTCGATCTGAAGAAGATCAACCTGGGCGACGGCGATACGTTCCGGCTTCTCGACGTGAACGGCGACGCGGTTCCAGACATCGTCGGGACCGGTCTTGTTTCCGAGGATCAGCGCGGCACGTTCACCAACGACGGAACTGCGGCCATGTTCCCAGACACTCGGCCGCCGCGCCCGGACGTGCTCGCATACACCCCATTGATCGGCTGGAGCGGCGGCCAGATCGGAATGCCGACCGCGATCGCATCGCAGACGCTGATTCCCATGGGAACCCGAACCGCGGACCTGGACGGAGACGGCAAACCCGACCTCCTCATCGGTGCATCGGATGTGACGAACAATCCGTCGATCTTCGACAACTTCTATGTTGCCCTCTTCAACACCGGGTTCGACTGGGAACTGGGAACTTCGGTCGACTCAGCTTCGGGCTACAACACGCCTCCGGCAAAGATGGCCGTCTACCAGGCGAGCTGTTGGGGCGCGAGCCCGCGCCGCCCGATCCTGATCGGCTGGACCGAGCTCGTGGACGTGAACGGCGACGGCAAAGCCGACTTGCTCTAGCATCGGACTCCCGGCTCACTCTCGAACTGCGCCACCAACGGGAAGGCGGCGTGGACGGTACGGAACGTCTATCTCAACAACGGAAACGGCTGGGGCGCTACGCCCGACCCGGTCTGGTCGGCTGCATTCAGCGCAGCGATCACGAAGCTCAACGTATTCGTGTATCAGCTCCTGCCCGTCGACGTGAACGGCGACGGACTCATCGACTTCATGGCGGACTCACAACCGTCACTCTGCCCGGGCACTTGCACGAATGACGGGATCCCCGGAACCACGTCGAACGGGCAGTCGATCGCAGACTTCGCTCGGGGCAGCGACGGCAAGGCAGACCCGGATCCCAACAATTCCAGCAACGCGATCGTGCTCATCAACACCGGCGCGGGATGGGCCACGTCAACCGTCGATCCAGACGTATCGGTTCCGGCAAACTTCAGGCCGATCGACATCAACGGCGACGGGCTCGTAGACAACGCGACCGCCACTCCTCAGTTGAACACCGGTGTCGGCTTTGTGAACGCCCCGTTCACGCTGCCCTCAGGGTACGACTCGTCGGCGGGCGGCCGCGTGATCGTCGACCTGGACGGAGATGGTCAGGTCGACATGGTCCGCGCAGATGGAACCAACTACGAGGTGCTTCTCGCCCCGTCTGATGCGCCTCCCGGCCTGCTGACGCACGAAGATCTCGTGACGGGCGGAACGATCGATCTCAAGTACACCGCGAGCAGCGAGGGAACGTGCTTCGACGACTTTGACGGCGGTGGCTGTCACGAGCGCTTAGTGCCCTGGCCGACGCAGCCCGACGGGAGCTACCGACACGGCAATGACATTCGCTGTGTATTTCCGATGACGCCGCCCGTCGACGGCACGGACCGCTGCCAGATCGTCTTTCAGGACCTTCCGTTTCCGGTTCAAACGGTCACTCGGATCACGACCGACGATCACAACGGAAACGTCGCGATCTCCGAGGCCGAGTACAACCACGGGCGCTACAACAACGCCCTGGAGGCCACGAAGGATCGGGAGTTCCGGGGCTTTGGACTGACGTCGAAGTATGGACCGACGATCAACTACACCGATCCGAAGTCGAGTCAGGCAGTCCACTTTGCCACCCTCGAAGAGACGCAGTTCTACCAGGAGGCGTATTTGCGCGGGGAGTCTGCGCGCACCGCCCGCTATCAGCTCGACGACCCCAACGTGCTGGCCAACCGAGTGAGTCGCTCGCGGGTGTTGGACATCAGCGTACCGACATTCGGCTTGGCTGCCGCCGGAGCGGGGAATTGGTTCATCTTTGACGTCTCCTTCAATGGGACTTCGTGTGATCCCAGTACGGCAATCTCGTGCCCGGTGCCGCCAGGGTTCACGAGCAGAGCGGACTACATCGCGCTCGGCGCCGGACTCCCCGATCCGAACCAGCCTTATCAGGACTTCCTTGCGGCTTTTGCCAACACCTCGAATCGCGATCGCAACGACGCATATCTCGTTCTGCCGATCGCGATGCGCTCCCGGAAGTTCGACGATCCCACGCAAGCCACACTCCACACCGACTTCCGGTCGTTCCAGTGGCACGACAAGGCCGGCAACCCGAAGTACGCGTGGGACATGGGCGCGACGCGCTACGACGACACGACGGGGGCCGTGACGGATCTTTCGCCCGCAGACGACCGAATCACTCTGACCACCTATGCATTGCCGCAGGCCTCTGGGCCGCCGAACCTGCG
>JBGQIB010000043.1:0-30965 GCA_041498295.1 bacterium
CTGATGACGCTCGTCTCGAAGGGCTACCTCGAGGGCTTCTACTACAAGCCGCGCATCGATCTCGAGCTTCTGCGCCAGCACAGCGAGGGGCTGATCGCGACGTCGGGTTGTCTGTCGTCGCTGATCTGCCGCGCGCTCGGCAGCGGCGAGACGCAAGCCGCGTACCAGCTCGCCGAGGAATTCGCGCGCTTGTTTCCGGGCCGCTTCTACATCGAGATCCAGCGGCACGGCATCGAGTTACAAGAGCGCGTGAACAAGGAGCTCCTGCGCATCGCGGAGGAGCTCTCGCTTCCGCTGGTCGCGACCAACGACGCGCACTATCTCCACGCGCACGATCACGGGCCGCACGAAGCCTTGCTGTGCATCGGAACCGGCACGACGCTCGACGACCCCGGCCGCTTCCGTTTCGACGGCAAGGGCTTCTACGTGAAGTCGGCCGCGGAGATGGAGGAGGTCTTCCACGATCTGCCGAAGGCCCTGTCGAACTCCGTCGAGATCGCGGAGCGCTGCTCGCTCGAGCTCGAGACCGGCGTGTATCACATGCCCGAGTTCCAGGTTCCGAGTCACACGACGCGCGAAGCGGTGCTCTGCGAAGAGTCATGGGCGGGGCTGCGCCGGCGCATGGGCGTCGCGCCGGACGAGCCGTTTGCGAAGTCCACCGAGCCCTACACCGAACGGTTGCAGATGGAGCTCGACACCATCTGCAAGATGGGCTTCGCCGGCTACTTCCTGATCGTCGCGGACTTCATCGCGTATGCGCGCGACCACGGCATCCCGGTCGGCCCGGGGCGCGGCTCCTCGGCGGGCAGCCTGGTCACCTACTCGCTCGGCATCACCGGCGTCGATCCGCTCGAGTACGACATTCTCTTCGAGCGATTCCTGAACCCCGAGCGCATCTCGATGCCCGACATCGACGTCGACTTCTGCATGCGCGGCCGCGATCGCGTGATCGAGTACGTGCGCCGCAAGTACGACGGCGAGGGCAACGACGAGAAGCGCGTCGCGCAGATCATCACCTTCGGGAAGCTGCAGGCGCGCGCCGCGATCCGCGACGTCGGCCGCGTGCTCGGCATGTCGTTCGGCGACGTGGATCGCATCGCGAAGCTCGTGCCCGACATCCTCGGGATCTCGCTGCAGGAGGCGATCGACTCCTCGCCGGATCTCGCGAAGGCGAAGGACGATCCGCAGGTCAAGAGACTGCTCGACAACGCGCTCGCGCTGGAGGGACTCACGCGCCACGCGTCGACGCACGCCGCGGGCGTCGTGATCGGGAATCGCCCGCTGATCCAGCTCGTTCCGCTCTACCGCGACCCGAAGTCGGGCGAGGTCGTGACTCAGTTCGACATGAACATGGTCGAGCGCATCGGCTTGGTGAAGTTCGACTTCCTCGGCCTGCGCACGCTCACGATCGTCTCGGACGCGGAGCGCCTGGTGCGGGCCAGCGGCCGCCCCGAGTTCGCCGTCGCCGGCATCCCGATGGACGACAAGAAGACCTTCGAGCTGCTCTCGCGCGGCGACACCGAAGGCGTGTTCCAGATGGAATCGAGCGGCATGACGGAGCTCGTCACGAAGCTCAAGCCCAAGGTGTTCCGCGAGATCATCCCCCTGATCGCGCTGTACCGGACCGGACCGCTGGAGTCCGGCGCGACCCAGGAGTATGTCGACCGGAAGCTCGGCATGGCGAAGGTCGAATATTTCCTGCCCGCGTTCGAGCAAGTCACCAAAGAGACGCTCGGGGTGATCGTCTACCAGGATCAGGTGCTGCAGATCGCGAACCGCGTCTCGGGTTACTCGCTCGGCGAGGCGGACTTCCTGCGCCGCGCGATGGGCAAGAAGAAGCCCGCGGAGATGGAGAAGCAGCGCCAGCGCTTCATCTCGGGCGCCGTCGCGAAGGGTGTCGACGCCAAGAAGGCGCAGGCGCTCTTCGAGATGATCGAGAAGTTCGCCGGCTACGCGTTTCCGAAGGCGCACTCGACGGCCTACGCGCTGATCACGTATCAGACGGCCTATCTCAAGGCGAACCACCCGCGCGAGTATCTCGCGGCGCTGCTGACGATCGAGTCGGGGAACCTGGAGAAGCTCGGCAAGTACATCGGCCACGCGCGCGACCGCGGCATCGCCGTGCTGGCGCCGGAGGTGAATTCGTCGGAGCGCGACTTCGCGGTCGTTTCCGACGCGATCCGCTTCGGCTTCGGCGGCGTGAAGAACGTCGGAGACGCCGCGATCGACGCGATCCTGGAGACCCGTTCCGCGGGCGGGCCCTTCACGAGCCTGTACGACTTCGTGCGCCGCATCGACGCGCGGCGCGTGAATCGGCGCGTGATCGAGAGTCTGATCCGCTGCGGCGCGTTCGACTTCAGCAAGGCGACGCGCGCCTCGCTCTGGCAGGGACTGGCGCCGGCGCTCGAGCGCGCGCAGCGCGACCTGCGCGATCGCGAGCTGGGCCAGGTGTCACTGTTCGGTGTAGAGCTGCAGACCGCCGAGCCCGAGCTGCCCGAAGTCCCCGAGTGGGCCGACGCGGAGCTGCTCGCGGGCGAGAAGGAGATGCTCGGCTTCTACGTCACCGGGCATCCGCTGCGCGAGCACGCCCGGCCGCTCGAACTGTTCACGAGCTTCCGCCTCGACCGCATTCCGGACGATCCCGGGCGCCGCCGCGAGGTCTGGATCGGCGGGCTGCTCGGCGGCCTGCGCGTCCAGAACACGCGCAAGGGCGATCTCATGGCGCGCGCCACGCTCGAGGACCTGGGCGGCACGCTCGACATCGTCTTCTTCCCGAAGACCTATGCGAGGTTCTCCGCGCTCCTCCAAGGAGACGCGCCGGTGCTGGTGAAGGGCAACGTCGCCGGCGAGCCCGAGCGGCCGGAGCTGCACGCGGACGAGATCGTGCGCCTGGCCGATGCTTGGAATCAGCGCACGAGTCGCGTGGTCGTCGCCGTGCAGGAGGACGAGCTCACGCCCGAGCGCTTGGCCGAGCTGCGCCGCGCGCTCGACCTCGTGCCCGGCGCCGTGCCGGTGAGCTTCGAGCTCGGCTTGCCGGGTGGCACGTCGGCGGTCTTCGATCTCCCGCGCCACCGCGTGCGCGTGTCCGAGGCGCTCGTCCAGGACCTCGACGGGATCTTCGGGCGCGGAGCTACACGATGTCGTGTCGCGTGATGCGCGCGGGGTTCGCCGGCCTCTGTCTCGCGCTGGTCTTCGCGGGCCCGGCGCTCGCGCTCGAGCCCGTGAGCGTCTCCGTTCAGGGCGTGGTCTCGTCGGCCGAGGTCGGCGAAGCGGCGCCGCGCGATGCCGCGTATCGGGCGGGCTTGGTCACGGCGGTGCTCGAAGCGGCGCGCGGGATCCTGGGCCAGGACAAATATGCGCTCGAGGCGGAGAAGCTGCGCATGGTCATCGCCCCCATGGCCCAGCGCTTCGTGCTCACTTACCGCATCGACGGCGCGCTCGAGCGGCGCCACTCACCGCTCGATCCCGCGGTCGAGGAATTCTCGCTTCCGATCAGCGCGCGCATCGACGCGACGCAGCTGCGCGCGCTGCTGGTGAAAGAGGGCTTCCTGCACGAGGCCGGCGATCGACCGTCGCTCGCGCTGCGCGTGCGCCCCGTTGGCGCGCTGGCCGGCGCGCCGCCGGCCGGTGCGCTCGCGCACCTTGAGCAATCGGTGCGGCGTAGCCTCACCGAGCGCGAGTTCGTGTTCGTCGAGGCGGCGCTCCGTCCAGGGGTGGCGGGCGAGCCCGCGAGCGCGCTCGAGCTCGCGCGCGCGCTCGGCGCCGACGTCGCGCTGGACCTCGAGGTCGACTGGCGCACCGCACCGCCCGGCGCGAGCAGCGTCCCGGGCGGCGTCGCCGAAGTGCGCGCCCACGCCCAGCGCAGCGATGACGGCAGCGAGCTCGCGGTCGTGCGCTTCGAGGCGGCTGGCTACCACGCGGAGCGCGATGCCGCGATCGCGCGCGCCCTCGAAGCAGTCGAGCCGCAGGTCGGCGAGAACCTCGCGCTGCAGCTGCAGCGAAATTGGGAAGCGGTCGCCGCGACCGACCGGCCCATCGAGCTCGGGCTCGACGCCGTCTCGAGCCTCGACCAGGTCATTTCGGTGCGGCGCGTGCTCCTGCAGCAGCTCGGGGCGCGCAGCGCGGAGATCCGCGAGCTCCAGCCCCACCAAGCGACTCTCCAGGTCGTCTCCTCGCTCGGGCCCGGGGCGCTCCAGGAGAAGCTGGCCAGCGTTCGCTTCGAGGGCTTCACGCTCAGCCCCGAGGACGCGGGCGCCGGGCGCGCGCGGCTGCGCGTCGAAGTGCATCCGGCCGCGCCGGAGATGCTCGCCCCGGGCACTCCGCCAAATTGACACTCATAGGCCGAATTGATACTTGGGTCGCTGGTTTACAGGCACGTAGCTCAGGGGTAGAGCACTACCTTGACACGGTAGGGGTCGGCGGTTCGAAACCGCCCGTGCCTACCAGCAGGCCTCCGAGTCCCGTGGATCGATGAGTGGCGTGGATCGATGAGTGCCGGTGAAGTTCAGCTCGAGCTCCCGGACGGCACCCGTATGGGTGTGCCGAGCGGCACAACCTCGCGCGAAGTCGCCCAGCGAATCGGTGCGGGACTGGGCAAGGCGGCGCTCGCCGGCGAGTTGGATGGCACGCTCGTCGACCTGCGCGCGCCGCTCTACAGCGGCGGCCGCTTCCGCGTGATCACCGCGCGCGATCCGGAAGGGGGCCACGTGATCCGTCACTCGGCGGAGCACGTCATGGCCGACGCGGTGAAGCGCCTCTGGCCGGCGACACAGATCGATGTCGGCCGCAGCGATCACAGCGAGAAGTTCCAGTACGACTTCGACATCCCCGTGCGACTCACTCCCGACGATCTGCCGCGGATCGAAGCCGAGATGGCGAAGATCGTGGCCGAGGACCGGCCGTTCGAGCGCGAGATCGTCTCGCGCGCCGATGCCGAGCGCTTGTTCGGATCGCTCGGCGAGTCACTCAAGATCTCGCGGCTCGCCGACATTCCGGGCGACGACGAGATCACGATCTTTCGCGACGGCGACTTCGTCGACCTGTGCCGCGGCCCCCACGTGCAGCGCACCGGGCAGATCGGCGCGTGGAAGCTCACCGAGCTCGCGGGCTCGTATTGGCGCGGCGACGAGAACAACAAGATGCTGCAGCGCATCTACGGCGTCGCCTTCAAGGACAAGAAGGCGCTCGACGAGCACCAGGAGCGCATCGAAGCCGCCAAGGAGCGCGACCATCGGCGCGTCGGCCAAGAGCTCGATCTGTTCCAGTTCCACGAGTGGGCGCAGGGCTCGCCGTTCTATCTGCCGAAGGGCCTCGCGCTGTACAACGCGCTGATCGAGTACGTGCGCGGGCTGTACCGCAAGTACGGCTACGAAGAAGTCATGTGCCCGCAGGTCTTCTCCGCGGAGCTGTTCAAGACCTCGGGTCACTACGACAACTTCCACGACGACTTCTTCCTGTTTCCGGGCTCGGAAGAGGGCGAGGAGCTCGGCATCAAGCCGATGAACTGCCCGGGTCACTGTCTCTTGTTCCGCTCGCGGCTGCGCTCGTACCGCGAGCTGCCGCTGCGGCTCGCCGAGTTCTCGCGCCTGCACCGCAACGAGCGCACGGGCTCGCTGCACGGAATGACTCGCGTGCGCTCGATGGCGCAGGACGACGCGCACATCTACTGCGCCTGGGACGACGTCGGCTCGGAGATCGACCGCTTCATGCAGATGTGCAATGAGGTCGACCGCGACCTCGGGCTCAGCGGCGTCGACGTCTACGTGTCGACCCGACCCGAGAAGTTCATCGGCCGGATCGAGGACTGGGACCGCACCGAGAAGCTGCTCGTCGAGGCCGTGGAGCGCAGCGGCGCGAAATGCGCGATCAAGCGCGGCGAGGGCGCTTTCTACGCGCCCAAGATCGAGCGCCACTTCAAGGACGTGATGGGTCGGCCGTGGCAGCTCGGCACGGTGCAGGTCGACATGGCCATGCCCGGCCGCTTCGGCCTCAAGTACATCGGCGCGGACGGCGCCGAGCACGAGCCCGCGATGCTACACCGAGCGGTGTTGGGCTCGCTGGAGCGCTTCATCGCGATCTACCTCGAGCACACCGGCGGCGACTTCCCGGTCTTCCTCGCGCCGCAGCAAGTGAGCGTGCTGCCGGTCTCGGATCGCCAGGCCGTGTATGCTCGCGAGCTCGCGGATCTCCTGATCGCGGCCGGCATCCGGGCCGAAGCGGATCTCCGCAGCGAGACACTCAACTATCGCGTGCGCGCCACGGAGAAACACAAGATTCCCTTCGCGCTCGTCGTGGGCGAGCGCGAACAAGCCTCGCGCAGCGTCAGCGTCCGGCGCCGAAAGAGCTCGGCTCAAGAAGTGATGCCGTTCGAGCAATTCGAGAAAAACATCCAGGAGGAGATCAGAACGCGTGGGATTTCGTAGACGCCGTTGGCGGGACGTGGCGCCCGAGAAGGACAAGGTCCGAGTGAATCGCGCGATCCGCGTGCCCGAGGTGCGGGTCGTGAACGAGGAAGGGCAACAACTCGGCGTCATGCCGACCGACGCCGCGCGCGACATCGCGGCGCGCATCGGGCTCGATCTCGTCGAGATCTCGCCGAACGGCACGCCGCCCGTGTGCAAGATCATGGATTACGGGCGGTACAAGTACGAGCTGAAGAAGAAAGCGTCGACCCAAAAGCGTTCGCAACACCAGAGTCAGTTGAAGGAAATCAAGCTGCGTCCACAGATCGACGAGCACGATCTCGGTTTCAAGATGAAGGCAGCCCAGCGCTTCCTGATGGAGGGTGACAAGGTCAAGGCGACCGTCACCTTCCGCGGTCGCGAGATCACGCACGTTCAGGTGGGTCACGCCCTGCTGGAGCGAGTGACCAAGCTCCTGGGAGAGATCGCGAAGCCGGAGTCGCGCCCGCAGATGGAAGGGCGCATGCTGTCGATGATGTTCTCGCCGGACCGGGCCGCGATCAAGAAGATCGAGGCGCGGAAGGCCTCGGAAGCCGCCAAGCTAGCGAAGCTGCAGGCGGCCGGCGAAGCGCCGCTGCCGACGGCGGAGGAAGAGGCGGCGGCGATCGCGGCAGCGGCCGCGGAGGCCGCGGCGGCGGAGCGATTCGCTGCAGAGGACCACGAAGACGACGAAGACGCGGAAGACGCGGAAGACACGGAAGACGAGGGAACGGACAATGCCGAAAGTTAAGACGCGGCGCGCAGCCGCGAAGCGATTCAAGAAGACGGGCAGCGGGAAGATCGCGCGAACTCAGGGCTGGAAGGGCCACCGCCTCATCAACCGCACCCGCAAGCAGAAGCGCAGAGTCACCGGTATGGTCGTCGCCTCCGACGCGGATCAGCCGCGACTCAAGCGCATGCTTCCGTATCTGTAGAGAGACGTAGGAAAAGAGGGACTCACCATGCGAATCAAGCGCGGCGTCACCAAGCGGCGACGCCACAAGAAGATCCTGAAGGCCGCGAGCGGCTTCTACGCGGCGCGCGGCGCGCTCGTGCGCCCGGCCCGGCTCGCGGTGGAGAAGAGCCTCGTCTACGCGTATCGCGACCGCCGCCAGCGCAAGCGCCAGTTCCACCGGCTGTGGATCGCGCGCATCAACGCGGCCGCGCGCGAGCACGGTGTCTCGTACAGCCGCTTCATCGCCGGACTCAAGCGCGCGGGTGTCGAGATGGATCGCAAGATCCTCGCGGAGCTCGCGGTCGCGGAGCCGACCGCGTTCTCGGAGCTGGTCAAGCTCGCGCAGTCCGCCGCCTGAGTACCGCCGTGGGGGCGGGCAGCGACGAGCTCGACGCGCTCTGTCTCGAGGCGCACGAGGCGATCGCCGGCGCGGGGACGCTGCAGCAGCTCCGCGAAGTGCGCTCGCGCTTTCTCGGACGAAAGGGCTCGGTCTCGTCGCGGCTGCGCTCGATCGGAAAGCTGCCGCAGGCGGAGCGGAAGGCCGCGGGCGACGCGCTGAACCGCGCCGCCAAGCGCATCGAGGACGAGGCCGCCGGGCGCGAGCTCGAGCTCGAGCGCGAGAGCTCCGACCAGGCGCTGGCCGAGCGCGCGTTCGACGTGACACTTCCAGGTGTCGCCTCGGCGCGCGGCGCGCTGCATCCGGTCACGCGCGTCGAGCGCGACATGGCGCAGTTCTTCGCCGGGCTCGGATTCTCGGTCGAGGACGGCCCCGAGGTCGAGACCGAGTGGCACTGCTTCGACGCGCTGCGCATCGCCGCGGACCACCCGTCGCGCGACTCACAGGATACGTTCTTCGTCTCGGGCGGCCACGTGCTGCGCACGCACACCTCGCCGGTGCAGATCCGGACGATGACCGGCCGCGCGCCGCCGTTCCGCTTCATCGCGCCCGGCCGCGTGTTCCGCGTCGACTTCGACGCGACTCACTCGCCGTTCTTCCATCAGATCGAAGGCTTCATGGTCGACGAGCGAGTCACGCTCGGAGACATGAAGGGCGTCCTCTACGCCTTCGCGCGCCACCTGATGGGTGCGGACGTGCGGCTGCGCTTCCGCGCGCACTTCTTCCCCTTCACCGAGCCGTCCGCCGAGTTCGATTTCTCGTGGCAGGGCGGATGGCTCGAATGGGGCGGCTGCGGAATGATCCACCCGGGCGTGCTCGAGAACTGCGGCATCGACTCGACCCGCTGGCAGGGCTTCGCGTTCGGCATGACGATCGACCGCACGGCGATGCAGCGTTTCGGCATTCCGAACATCCACCGGATGTTCGATGGCGACGTCCGCGCGCTCGAGCCACTGGCATGAGGGTTTCGCTCGGCTGGCTGCGTTCGTTCATCGATCTGCCCGACGAGGCGGAGCTCTGCGAGCGACTCACTCTCGCGGGGCTCGAGATCGAGGAGATCGTGCGCTCGGGGCCGGATCTCTCGGCGCTGCGCGTCGGGCACGTGCTCGAGAAGCGCCCCCACCCGAACGCGGACCGCCTGTCCCTGTGCCGCGTCGACGTCGGCGGACCCGACGCGATCGCCGTGGTCTGCGGCGCGCCGAACGTGGCCGCCGGGCAGAAGGTCGCTATAGCGCTGCCCGGCACGACCTTGCCCGACGGCACGAAGCTGAAGAAATCCAAGATTCGCGGCGAGACCTCCGAGGGCATGATCTGCTCCGCGCGCGAGCTCGGTCTCTCCGACGCCCACGAGGGCATTCTCGTGCTCGATCCGAACGCGCCGCTCGGCGCGCCGCTCGGCGACGTGCTGCGCGCGGGCGAGACGATTCTCGACGTGGAGATCACGCCGAACCGCGGTGACTGGGTCTCGATGCTCGGCATGGCGCGCGAGGTACGCGCGCTCTTCGGCGGCGCGCTGCGATTGCCGGCCACGGAACCCAGCGAGGGCGCGCGCGACGCGTCGCAGGACGTGCGAGTCGCGATCGAAGCGCCGGATGCCTGCGCGCGCTACGTCGCGCGCGTGGTGCGCGGAGTGCGCGTCGGCCCGTCGCCCGACTGGCTGCGCGCGCGACTCGAGGCCGCGGGCATGCGCGCGATCAACAACGTCGTCGACGCGACGAACCTCGTCTTGCTCGAATTCGGCCAACCGCTGCACGCGTTCGACCTCGCCACCGTGCGCGGCGGGACGGTGCGCGTGCGCCGCGCGGCGACCGGCGAGAAGCTTGCCGCGCTCGACGGCGAGACACGCGCGCTCGCGCCGACGGACCTCGTGATCGCGGACGCGGAGCGCGTGATCGCGCTCGCCGGCGTGATCGGCGGCGCCGAGACCGAGGTGCGCGAGGGCACGACCGACCTCTTGATCGAGAGCGCGCAGTTCGCGCCGGTCACGGTGCGGCGCGCGTCGCGCCGGCTGGGGCTGCGCACGGAAGCCTCCTACCGCTTCGAGCGCGGTGTCGACCGCGATGGGGTCGCGCGCGCGGCCGATCGCTGTGCTCTCCTCGTCGCGGAGCTCTCCGGCGGCAGCGTGTCGCGCGGGCGCGTCGAAGCGCTCGGTACGCCGCTGCCGCACGCGGACGAAGTGACTCTCGACCCCGCGCATCCCAACCGGCTGCTCGGCACGAATCTCTCCAGCGCCGACGTGGTCGCGCTGCTCGACCGGGTCGGAGTCATCGCCAAGCCGGGCACCGACGGGAAGCTGCGCTGCGCGATCCCGAGCTGGCGGAACGATCTCTCGATCGCCGCGGACCTGATCGAGGAGGTCGCGCGCATTCACGGCTACGACCGTATCGAAGCTTCGATGCCGCTCGCCGCGCTCGCGCCGGTCACGAAGCCCGCCGCGTACGCGCTGCTCGACCGGGCGCGCGAGTCACTTGCCCGCGCCGGGCTCGTCGAGCTGCGCCTCTTCCCGGCGCTGGTCCCAGCCGATCTCGATGGCTTGCGCATTCCGCCCGACGACCCGCTGCGGCGCGTCGTGCGCATCGAGAACCCGATGCCGGGGCAGGGCTCCGAGCTCGCGACCACCCTCCTGCCAGGTTTGCTCCACGCCGCGAACCGCAACCTCGCGCGTCAGGTCGAGCGCATCCGCGTCTTCGAAGCCGGGCGTGTCTTCCTGGCGAGCGAATCGGGCGAGCTTCCGGAAGAGCCGCTGCGCGCCGCGGGGCTCGTGATCTCCGCCGCGCGCGCGAGTCTCTGGGACCCGCAGCCGCCGCAGCCGCCCTTCTTCGCGGCGAAGGGGGCGGCCGAGGCCGTGCTGTGCGAGCTCGGCCACCCGACCGCGTTTCATGCCGGGACGCCGGTGCCCTGGCTCCACCCAGGCGCGAGCGGCGAGCTGCGCCGCGGCGACACGGTGCTGTGTCGGGTGGGCGACCTCCATCCCGAGGTCGCGAAGGCGTACGCGATCGACGTGCCGTGCGCGGTCTTCGAGCTCGACCTGGACGCGTGTCTCCGCCTGGCGGCCGAGTCACCTCGTTACCGCGATCCGTCGCCGTATCCCGCCGTGCGCCGCGATCTCGCGGTTCTGCTAGAGCGGAGCCAACCCGCCGGCGACGTGCTCGACGCCATTCGGAAGACCGCCGGTCAGGTCCTCGTGTCCGCGGACATCTTCGACCGATACGAGGGCAAGGGCGTCCCGCCCGGGAAGGTCAGCGTCGCCTTCCGACTGGTGTTTCAGCGCGGGGACCGTACGCTTCAGGACGCAGAGGTGGGGAAGACGACCGAGCGCATTGTGACCCTGCTCGGTCAGCGCTTCGGCGCGGAGCTGCGCTAGTGGCGCGGCGAGTCATCGAGTCGCGAGTCAGAAGCGATCAGGAGGGGGTTGAATGACCAAGGCGGACATCGTGGAGACCATCTACGAACGCGTCGGCTTCTCCAAGAAGGAGTCGGCCGAGCTCGTGGAGACGGTCTTCGACGTGATCAAGGACGCGCTCGTCGGCGGCGAGAAAGTGAAATTCTCCGGCTTCGGGAACTTCATCGTGCGCGAGAAGAACGCGCGCAAGGGACGCAATCCGCAGACGGGCGAAGAGATCCAGCTCGAGGCGAGGCGCGTCCTCACCTTCAAGCCGAGCCTCGTGTTGAAGAACGCGCTGAACGAGGGCCAAGAGGTCGAGGGCGGCTCCGACGACGACGACGACGACGACGAATAGTGCGCCGCCGAAGGCGCGAGGCGAGGGCCGCCCCGAGCCGAGCCGTGCAAGCGGCGCAGCCGCGCGCAGCGAGCCGCAGGCGAGCGTAGTCACAGAAGGAGTGTGAGGTGATCGAAGCGGTCGAGACCCAGATGGCCAAGATCCCCGACCGGACTTACTTCCGGATCGGCGAGGTCGCGAAACTGATCGGTGTAGAGCCGTACGTGCTGCGCTTCTGGGAGACGGAGTTCAAGGCGATGGCGCCGCCGAAGTCGCGCTCGAAGCAGCGCATGTACCGGCGGAGGGATCTCGAGACGATCCTCACCATCAAGCATCTGCTCTACGCGGAGCGCTTCACGATCGAGGGCGCGCGCAAACGCCTGCTCGAGCTGCAGCGCGAAGCGCGGCGCGGCGAGCCGTCGCCGCCGAAGACGGGTCTCGCGAAGCTGCGCGACGACTTGGTGCAGTTGCGCGAGCTGGCCGCGGCGCCCTGAGGCGTTCCGCTAGCGGCTGAGCATCGCGAGGCGTCTGCGCGCGAGCGCGGCCGCGATCGGATCGACCGGAGCCTGCGTACCGCTCGCTTTGGGCGCGCGCTTCCGCGCGCTCGTTGCCTTCTTGCCGGTGCGCTTCGCTGCCTTCTTCTTCGCCATCGTCACTTCTCCGTTCCCGAGAATCCGCCCGGGGCCGCGGATTATACTGGGTCATGCCCCTGACGACGGGAGAACAGCGCAAGTTTTTCGACGAACGCGGCTATCTCGTCGTGCGCGGGCTGCTCGCACCCGCCGAGATCGCGCGCTTCGGCGCGGCCGTCGACCGCGCAGTCGCGGCGCGCTGCGCCCACGATCAGCGCGCGCTCGAGGAGCGCTCGCGCTACGAGCAGTCGTTCCGTCAGTGCATCAACCTGTGGGAGGACTTCGCGGACGTGCGGCCGCTCTCGTTCCACCCGCGCGTCGCAGAGACCGCCGCCGAGCTCCTCGATCAGCCCGCGCTGCGCCTCTGGCACGACCAGGCGCTCTACAAGGAGGGCGGCGGGCGCGAAACCGACCCGCATCACGATCAGCCGTACTGGCCGCTCGCGGAGACGAACACGATCACCGCGTGGATCGCCTTCGACGGCGCGGACCGCGAGACCGGATGCATGGGCTACGTGCCCGGTTCACACCGCTTCGGCGTGCGCAGCTTCGCGAACATCTTCACCGCGGCGGGCTTCGATCTCGAGAAGGGCGAGGAGGCGCGCGGCGTCCCGCCCGAGTTCGAGCCTGTGGAGCCGGGCGACGTCGCGTTCCACCACGGCCTGACGATTCACCTCGCGCTCGCGAATCAAACCTCCCGCACGCGCCGCGTGCATACGATGATCTACTTCGCCGACGGCTCGACACGGAAACAGAGCAAGCACAAGCACCCGTGCGTCGACCGCGCGGGCATCGAGCCGGGCGCGCCGGTGCAGAGCGCCGTGACTCCGATCGCCTGGCCGCGAGCCGCGGGTGACTTGCCGGAGCCTCCGCCGCCGCCCGAGCCGCGGATTCCCGGTTGGCCGAGCTGGCGGCCGGCATGAAGCCCGAGCCGCATGCCTGGAGTCACGGCTTCGAGTGGCGCGCGCCGCGCGGACCGTACCGCCGAATCAGCGCGGAGCAGGCGCGGAGCTGGGACGAGCGCGGCTTCTTCGTGCTCGAGGACGCGTTCGATGCGGCGACCGTAGCGCGCGTAGCCGAAGAGATCGCGCCGTTCGAAGCGAAGTCCGAGGCGTTCCTGCGCAAGCAGCCGAACGGCCGCTTCGCGATCGCGCGCGCGGACGAGATCACCTTCACGACTCACTTGGTGGCGCGCTCTGCTCTACTTCGCGACTTCTGCCGCCATCCGGTGTTCTGCGATCTCGTGCACGACCTGATCGGCCCCGACGTCCGCCTCTACTGGGATCAGGCCGTGTACAAGAAGCCCGGCACGCGCGCGCCGTTCCCGTGGCATCAGGACAACGGCTACACGTTCGTCGAGCCCGAGGCGTATCTCACCTGCTGGGTCGCGCTCACTGACGCCACCGAGACGAACGGCTGCCCGCGCGTCGTTCCGGGCCTGCACCGCGGCGGGACGCTGGCGCACCGCGCCACCGACCTCGGCTTCGTCTGCTTCGACGAGCCACCCGCGGAGGTCGTTGCCGCGCCCGTGCGCGCCGGCGGCATCGTCGTATTCTCGTCACTCACTCCGCACGCGACCGGACCCAATCTGACGAGCGCCGAGCGCCGCGCCTACATCGTGCAGTTCGCGCCCGACGGCGCGGTCGCGCTGCATACGGGCACCGGAGGCGAGATCACGCGCTCCGCCTGCGACGCGCCGGAGCGCCAGTACCCCGTGCTGTCCGCGGGTCGACCTTCTCGAGATACCGCGTAAGCCCGTACGGCTCGAGCGTCACGAGCGGTAACTCGAGTCGATCCTGTCGAGCTTGCGGAGCAGCGCAGGCCACGCGAGGGCGCCGCCGGCGCGCCGCGTCACCTCGTTCCACTGCGCCTTGCCGGTCGCCACGATCTCCGGATCGATCGACGTGATCGCGGCGCCGCCCGCGCGCGCCCGCACTTGGATCGTGCACGCGGCCTCGAACTGATACATGTGCAGGAACGCCGCGGCGACGCTCTCTCCCACCGTGAGTAGGCCGTGGTTGCGCAGCACGAGAAAGTCCGAGGTCCCCAGATCGCGTACGAGCCGCGGCTTCTCGTCGTCCCTGAGGGCGATCCCCTCGTAGTCGTGGTACGCGAGAGACGACAGCACCATCAGTGACTGCTGCGAAATCGGCAACACACCTTCCTTCTGGGCGGAGATGGCGACGCCGTTCGGCGTGTGAGTGTGCAAGATGCACTTGGCGTCCTCGCGCGCGGCGTGGATCGCGCTGTGGATCGTGAAGCCCGCCGGATTGATGTCGAACGGACTGTCCATCACCTTTCGCCCGTCGGATGCGACTTTGACCAGGCCCGACGCCGTAATTTCCTCGAAGAGCATCCCGTACGGGTTGATGAGGAAGTGGTGCTCGGACCCGGGAAGGCGCGCCGAGACATGAGTGAAGACGAGGTCGTCCCAGCGGTAAGCCGCCACGAGGCGGTAGCAGGCGGCGAGGTCCACGCGCAGCTGCCATTCCGCATCGCTCACCTGGGCTCGAACGGACAAAGTTTGGGCGGTCATGGGGAACTCATTATATAGACTGGTCTATCTATGCAAGGACGAAAACGGGCGATCGCCTCGGTGGATCAGGATCTCGGGACGCGCGATCGACTGCTCGAGGCAGCGATCGCGCTCATGCGGCGTTCGGGCTTCTCCGCGGCCGGCATCAACGAGATCGTCAAGGAGAGCGGCGCGCCGAAGGGCTCCGTCTACCACTTCTTCCCGCAGGGCAAGCGGCAGATCGCGCGCGAAGCGCTGGCCCGCTATTCGGAGCGAATCGTCGCGGCGTTCGACGAGGCCCTTTCGAGCAAGACACGGCCCCGCGACAAGATCCGCGCCCTTTTCCGAGCGCTCGCGCGCCGGCTCGAAGCGGGTGACTTCCGTCTCAGCTGCGCTGCGGGCGCGGTGAGCCTCGACCTCGACGAAGACCTGGACGTCCTACGCGTCGAGATCGCGCAGGCGTTCGCGGCCTGGCGAGATCTGATCGGCAGGCACTTTCCGATCGCGGACCGGCGCCGCCGCGAGTCGTTCGCAGGGCTCGTGCTGACCGCGATCGAGGGTGGCTACATCCGGGGACGTGCCGAGCACTCGACGCAGCCCTTCAAGGACGCGGCGACGTGGCTCGCTGAGGTTGCGGAGGCGGAGGTGCGCCGCGGTAGCTGAGGCGCCTAGCTCGGGCGGTACACCCGGATCGGGCGGAAGCGGCGGAACATCTCGGGCTGCTCGGACCAGGCGCGGCCGGAGCTGAAGCCGCCGTCCACCACGAAGTGTTGGCCAGTCACGAAGCTCGACGCGTCGCTCGCCAGAAACAGCGCCATCTGCGCGATGTCGTCGGGCTGGCCGGGTCGCGGAATCGGTTGCGCGCTGGCCATGTTCGCGCGCGCGGCCTCGGCTTCCGCCTCGCTCGCCTTGCGATTCACGGTGTTCAGCGCGAGCGGGGTCGCGATGAAGCCGGGGCAGATACAGTTCACGCGCACGTTCTGCGGAGCGAGCTCGAGCGCGACCGACTTCGAGAGCTGAATCACGGCGGCCTTCGCGGCCGCGTAGGTGTGTGGCGACCAACCGGCGACGAGCGCCGCGACGCTCGCGGTATTGATGATGCTGCCGCCCTGGCGACACAGAAGCGGGGCGGCGTGCTTCATGCCGAGAAACACGCCGCGCACGAGCACTGCGAAGGAGAGGTCGAACTCCTCGACCGGCGTCTCCGCGATCGGGCCGAGCGCGCCACCGAAGCCGGCGTTGTTGAAGATGCAGTCGAGCCGGCCCCATTCCTTGTCGGCGCGCGCGACGAGCGCGCGCACGTCGTCCTCGCGGCTCACTTCGGTGCGCTGAAACACTCCGTCGCGCCCGAGCTCGGCGGCGACCGCGCGGCCCGCTTCTTCCTGCATGTCGCCGATCACGACGCGCGCGCCTTGCTCCGCGAACAGGCGCACCGTGCGCGCACCGATTCCGCTCGCGCCGCCGGTCACGATCGCGACTCGTCCGTCGAGGCTTCCCATCTGGCGGGCGATCTTATCTGATAGCCTCGCGCGGTGTCGGACGGGGACGGGTACGAGCATCGCGCGCGGCCCGCCGGCTCGCCCGCGGCGCGACGCTTCGATCCGCCGGTGCGCACGACGCGCTGGCTCGCGCCGCGCACGCTCGACTGGGACGCGTTCGTCGCAGAGGTGAGCGAGCGCGCGCAGCTCGATGCGGCCGGCAGCGCGCGCGTGCTGCACCACGGCGGCATCTGGCTCGACGCGCACCCGATGGGCCTCGAGCGCGCGCCGCGCGAGGTGCGCGAGGGGGTACACGTCGCGGTGTACGCGCTCGCCTACGAGCCGGAGCCCGTGCCGCTGCCCGAGGAGTTGATTCTGCACGACGCCGACGGCGTGGTCGCCGCGAACAAGCCCGCGTGGCTGCCGGTGCAGGGCACGCGTGCGAGTCAGCGCATCTCCCTCGAGGCGGAGCTGCGCGAGCGGCTCGCGTGCCCGGAGCTGCGCGCCGCGCACCGGCTCGACCGCCAAACGAGCGGGCTCGTGCTGTTCGCGCGCGACGGCGAGCGGGCAGGGTTTCTCGGCCGCGCGCTGCAGGAGCACCGGATCGAGCGCACGTATCTCGCGTGGGTCTCACCGGCCCCGAAGGAAGACGAGTGGACGGTGACCGGACCGATCGGCCCCGCGAAGCTGCCCCCGCGCTTTCGCTTCGAGCTGCGCGCCCGCGCCGAGCGAGACACACGCCCGAGCGAGACACAGTTCCGGGTCGTCGCGCGCGCCGGCGAGCGCGCGCTCGTCGAGTGCCATCCGAAGACCGGCCGCACGCACCAGCTGCGCGTGCACCTCGCGTCCGGCGGAACGCCGATCGCCGGCGACGACCTCGACGGCCCGCCCTATCTCGACGGCGCGCCGACCAGCGCCTCGCGCGTCCAGCTCCACGCCGCGACCGTGCGCGCGCGCCTCGCGAAGCGCGGACCCGAAGTCGAGCTGCGGGCGCCGCTGCCCGAGGACTTCTACTCCAAGATCGAGTGACTCACTCGGGTGTCGTCGCGCCCGCGGCCGAAGCCGCGAGCGCGACGAGAATCGAACCGAGCGCAACGCGTGCTCGCGCTCGCCGCATCCCCCGGGCTCACCCCATGAAGAACGCGTTCAGCTTGTTCCCGTCGAGATCGCGGAAGTAACCCGCGTAGAAGCCGTCGCCGCGGTTGCCCGGCGGGCCTTCGTCCTTGCCGCCCAGGGCAATCGCCTTCTTGTAGATCGCGTCGACCTGCGCCTTGCTCTTGGCGGCGAGCGCGACCATCACGCCGTTGCCCACGGTCGCGGCCTTGCCGTCGAACGGCTTGATCACCGAGACCATCGGCTGGCCCGGCCCGGCGCCCCAGAGAATCAGCTTGTCCGTCTCCATCGAGCGCTTTGCGCCGAACTCCGCGAGCAGTGCGTCGTAGAACTTCGCCGCGCGCTGAATGTCATTCGTTCCGAGTGTCGTGTAGCCAATCATCCAAGTCCTCCTCGACGAGCGGGGGCTCGTCGTCCGTGCGCGCAGCTTAACGCTTTGCATGCGCGGCGTCCGTGTGGCACAAGGCGGCTCGGATCGGAGGCCGGGCGCCGTGTGGATGAACGTCGTGCTCTTCGCCGCGGCATTCGCCGCCGGTGTCGTGAACTCGATCGCGGGCGGAGGCACGCTGCTCACGTTCCCTTCGCTACTCGCGGCCTGTCTGCCCGCGGTGAGCGCGAACGCGACCAGCACCATGGCGCTCGTACCCGGCTCGATGAGCGCGTTCTGGGGCTACCGCAACGAGATTCGCGGCGAAGGTCGGCTGCTCGCCGCGATGGCGGTGCCAAGCCTGATCGGCGGAGTCATCGGCGCGCTCACCGCCGACCGCGTCGGCGACGCGGCGTTCGCGAAGCTCGCGCCGTTGCTCGTGCTCGGCGCGACGCTGCTGTTCATGGCGCAGGATCCGATCCGCCGCTGGGCGCTCCGCTTCGCCGACCCCGTCGCCGGCGACCGCCGCGGCGCGGGCCATCTCGCCGCGGTCTCCGCGTTCCAGCTCGTCGTCGCACTCTACGGCGGCTTCTTCGGCGCGGGCATCGGCATCCTCATGCTCGCGTCTCTCGCGCTGCTCGGACTCACCGACATCCACCGCATGAACGGCCTGAAGAATCTCGCCGCCGTCTGCATCAACGGCCTGGCCGCCATCACGTTCGCGCTCGCCGGCCGCGTGAACTGGCCGATCGCCGGGATGATGATGATCGGCGGCGTCCTCGGCGGCTTCGCGGGCGCGCGAATGGCGAAGAGACTCGGTCAGGTGATCGTGCGCAGACTCGTGGTCGGGATCGGACTCACGATCAGCGCGGTGCTGGCGGTGCGGCTGCTCATCGCGTCGTGAGCTGAAGTTTTTTTCAGCGACAGACTCGATTCCGAGTATCATGCGGCGGATGAAAGCTCACTCCTTACTCGGGTTGGCGTGTCTCGTCGCGCTGCAAATGGGCTGCACGACCCTCGTGCCGCTCCGCTACACCCCGGACTCGGCCCCGGCCGGAGCTGTCTCGCCCACACCGCTGATCTCCGTCGGCGCCTTCGCGGACTCGCGAGGACCCCGTGCCGACGCCGACTGGCTGGGCGCGATCCGCGGCGGCTTCGGAAACCGACTGAAGACGTTGAGAACCCAGCAGCCCATGAGCCAGGTGGTCCAGGACGCCTATGCCGACGGGCTACGGGCGCGTGGAGTGTTTGCGGAGCGCGGACAGGGGAAGTTCGTGCTGGAGGGCACGATCGAGAAGCTCGACTGCAGCGAGTATTTCAACCTCGAGGCGCACGCGCACGTCGCCCTCCGGGTGCGCGACAGCACGACGGGCGCTCAGGTCTTCGAGTGGCCGTATCGCGTGGACGAGACCGAAGGGGGACTCGGGGCTGGAATCTTCGGCTCGGTCGAGACACTGCGCCTGTTGGCGGAGCGCACGCTGCGGGAGCTCGTCGACCGCTCACTCGACGACCCCGGCCTGCGCAAGGCGGTCCAGACTCTGCCGCCGCAGACTCCATGAAGACCGTTGCTGTGGCCGCGCTTCTCTTCCTGACCGGCTGCGCGACGCTCGTGAATGGGACGCGCGCCGAGCTGCAGATTCGCTCCGAGCCGCCGGACGCCCAGTTCGAGCTCCGCGACTACGACGGCCTCGAGGTGGCGAGCGGGACCACGCCCGCCGTCGTGAAGGTCCCGCGCAGCCGCGGGCCGTACCGAGCGGCGCGCTACGACCTGCGAGTCACCAAGGACGGCTATCTCCCGAAACGCACGCGGATCCAGTCCAGGATCGACGGCTGGTTCTGGATCGACTGGATCACGATCGTCGGCGGATTCCTCATCGATCCGTTCACCGGTGCGATGTGGAACATCATCGAGCCGCCGGTGCAGGTCCTCGCGCCAGACACTCCGTTCGTTCGCCCGCCCGAGCCGAGCGCGCCCGCGCCGCCCTGATCTCTTCTGGTCCGCCGCTCGAGGGCACGGAAGGCGCTTCGCCTCGTCCAGCGACGTCGCGAACACGAGGAGTTTTCCGAAGCGCATCTCAGCTCCGCGCCAGAACGCTGTCGATGACTCGCTCTCGAACGCTCGGCGCTAGCGGCACTCGCACGCCTCTCCGGTCTCGCTCGGTGTCTGGATCATCGGGAAGAGGAGCGCCGGGTCTTTCGGGACGGACCCTCAAATGAGCGCCGTCGCGTCGGCAGCGCGGCGCACCATTTGCGGCTCGACCGCTCCGGGATACGCCGCGTATGCGCCCGTCCACTCCGTCGCGCGCATGACCCCGTCGAGCACGAAGCGCGCGAGGCGAAGCTCTTCGGCGAGCATCGGTCCGCTCGAGTCGAAGATCCGGAAGTCGCGGGCTTGCGCTCGCGACGCTACAAGCGACCGCCCTCCGGGCGTATGCTTCCCCTATGGGACTGGCGGCTCTCGTCGCAGTCACTCTCACGAGCGCACTTCTCCTGACAGGGCGCGCGGAGGCGTTTCGCGTCTTCGTCATCACCTCGCCTTCGCCCACGCTGGGTCTCCAGCTCACGCCGCGTTGGCCGTCCGAGCCGGTGCCGGGGTACTCGGGCAGCCTGCAGGACGGGATTTCCGTCTGCGTCGAGCCGGGTCTCGCGGAGAGTCTCGGCGCGGTCGGCCCCGCGCAGGTGGCGCTCGTCGAAGCGCGAGTGCGCGCGGCGTTCGCTGCGTGGGAGAGCCCGGTGCTCCGGTTCCAGGTCCGGTTCGACTGCAGCAGCGGCGAGATCTGGCTCCACACGATCAGCGACGCCTCGTCCATCTACTACGGGATCACGACCTGGTCGGGAGGAGGCGGTCCGACTCCATGGCCCTTCGCCGCGCAGCGGCTCCTGACCAACGGCCGGCGCTTCGATGGGTTCGCCATCATCGGCGCCAACATCGGCTTGAACCTGGCGCGGATCCTCCCCTTGGTCGCGACGCTCACCCCGGAGCAGCAGCTGGCCGCGCTGCAGCGGCTCATCATGCACGAGGTGGGGCACGCGATTGGCATCGAGCATCCCGCGGGCTCGAGCACGAACAACCTGCAGAAGCTCTACCTCGACCTGGACGACAACCCGTTCAACACGGTGCAGCTCGACTGGGTCTCGCCGTTCGACGACCTCATCGTGTCGCCGAACTACGACCCCGAAGCGATCATGATGCGCGAGCTCACGAACTACACGGCGCTCTTCTACAACGAGCTGCGCAACGACGACCGCGCGGCGCGCGACGTGCTCTACCCATTGCCGCCGCCCGATAGCGACGGGGACGGAGTGCTCGACGCGAATGACGCCTGCCCGCTCACGCCCGGCGCAGCGTGCACGCTCGCGCCCGGTGACTTGATCCTGAACGGCTACCTCACGCCGATGGTTCCAGCGAGCAACGCGCAGCTCCTGCTCCTGCCCCCGAGCGGACTCGCGCGTGCGGTGTACGCGCCGAGCGCCGCGGGCGCGGGTGCGATTCATGCGGCGGCGTTCGCGGAGAACGTGATCGCCGCGGCCGTGCCCGTCACGCCGGCCGCGTGGGAGCTGCGCCTTGCGGACCTCGCGCGCGGGCGCGAGAGCGTCGTCCTCTCGGGCTTGCCGCGGCCCTTCGACCTCGCCGTCGACGCCGCGGGGAAGATCGTGGTTGCGCTCCCGAACGGCGCGGCGCCGCCGGCGGCGACGATCGTGCGCATCGATCCGACCAGCGGCGCGAGCACGCCGGTCGGCTCGGGCCTCAGCTCGATGGGAGCGCTGGCGCTCGACACTGATCAGGCCTCCGTGATCGCCGCCGTCGGTTCCGACGCCGTCACCACGTTCATCCGCCGCTTTGCGGCGGCGGGCGGCACGACCGACCTCACGAGCTTTGCAGTCGTGCCGGGGCGCGGGCTCGCGGTCGAGGCGAACGGCGACGTGCTGTTCGCCGCGCAGCTCTCGCCGCTGGGGTTCGGGATCCACCGGGTCACCCGCAGCACGGGCCTGACGGCGACGCTCGCCGACGGCTTCGCCACTTTCCACGGCTTGGCCGTCCGCGGCGACGGGGGGATCTTCGTCGCGTTCCGAGACGGGGCCCTCGGCGACCAGCTCGATCGCGTCGACGCGGTGACCGGCGCGAAGCTACCCATCCCGGTGTCTGGCTTCGGGGTCGGCTTCGACTCGGCGCCGGGGCTCTTCGCGGTGCCGAGCTTCGCGCCCGACCCCGACGCTGACGGCGTATCGGGCGCGGCCGACCGCTGCCCCTACGCGCGCAACCCCGACCAGCGCGACTCCGACGGGCAGGGCGGGGGCGACGTCTGCGACCCGTGCCCGCTCGACCCGCTCGACCTGTGCGCGCGCGCGAACGGCGCGAGCGCATCGATCGGCCCGGCAGGTGGCGTGGTCGCGACGCCGTCCGGCATCGTGAGTCTGCAGGTTCCCGCGGGCGCGCTCGCCGCCGAGACGAGCCTCTCGATCAGCAACACCGGCACGGACTTGGAGCTCGCAGGCGCCGTCCCGGGCGTCGTGCGGGTACAGCTTGGTCCGGAAGGTCAGACCTTCGCGGCGCCGCTCACCGTGACGCTGCGCTGGAACGACGCGAACAACGACGGCGTCGTAGATCTCCCGCCGATCCAGCCGGCCGTCTTCGAGAACGACCTGCGCCTGCTGCGCAACGGCGTCCCGATCTCGCAGGTGTGCAGTCATTCGTCGAACCAGCCGCCCGCCTGCACGACCTCGTGCTGCGATCGCCTGCAGAACCAATGGACGCTGCAGGTCACGAGCTTCAGCGAGTACCGGCTCGACGGCGCGCCAGACGGAGATCTCGATCTCGTCGCGGCCGGCGACAACGGCCCGTTCACGCGCAACCCGAGTCAGAGCGACGCGAACGGCGACGGCGCCGGCGATGCCTGCCAGTGCGGCGACGTGAACGCCAGCGGCACCGTCACCGTCGCCGACGTGAGCGCCGTCCGCAACGCGCTGGCGCGCGCGGCTCCGCTCGGCAGTCCCGGCAACTGCAATGTGCACGGCAGCGCCGATCCGCTCCTCGCACTCGGTGCGCTCGCGCCGCATGACTGCGCGATCGACGACGTCGCGGTGCTGCGCCGCGCGCTCGACGGGCGGGCGCCGGGCATCGCGAGAGTCTGTGCCGGGACGCCGGTCCTTGACTGACGGCGCCTAAGGGCTCTCCACCGCCGACGCGGGAGCTTACAGAACACCTCTTGCCGTAACTCCGGCGGTAGAACCGCGTCTATTCGTCCGATCCACCGACTCCGCGAGTGTTCTCCGTCGAGCTCCTCTCGCACGCGACGATGGCCACACACTTCTCGCGCACCGACACCGGGAAGTGTGCGCGGTGGCTACCCGAACAGCGCGACCTCCTGACTCGCTTCCAGTCGCCGGTTCAAAGTTCCGAGGGTCTTGGCAGGACCGCGCGCTCGGTCAACGGGACCTTCGCGGATGACTCGGACGTCGAGGCCGTATCGTCGGTCACTTTCTATTCGACAGGCTCGGCGCCGACGTTCTCATTCACGTCGCAGCTGTTCATGAGCAGCGCCGTCACATTCAGCGATGTCTCGCCGGATCCGAGGACTGCGACCGTGGATTTCGGGAACACGGCTCAGCTCGAGCTCATCCTGCCGGACGGCGTGACGCTCAGCTCCGCGTCGGGTCAGTTTCTCCAGAGCGTTCCGGAGCCCACGAGCCTCTCGCTCGTCGCACTGGGAGTCGCGGCGCTCCTGCTGCGGCCGCGCCGCGACTGACTCACGCCCGAACTTCGAGGGCGTGAAGCCCTTGAGGCGCGCGCTGCCCGACCTGCGATGATGCAGGCGAGAAGGAGAGCGCGATGAAGGTTCGCCGCGTCGTCACGGGTCACGATCGTTCAGGCAAGGCCGTGTTCGTCTCGGACCGCGAGGTCGAGCCGGTCACGGCCGAGCTCATGCCCGGCTCGGAGTTCCACAAGCTGTGGGGCGGCGATCGCACGCCGTCCTTCCCCGACGACGGCGCGGAGCCGGCGCAGCCGACTTACTTCCCGCCGATCGGCGGCTTCCGCTTCGGCATGTTCTCGCTCCCCCCCGCCAGCTCCGTCGCAGCTCCGCAGCCCGCGGACCTGGCGGCCGCCGCGCGCGAGCTCGAGGCGAAGCTCCCCGGGCTCACGAGTTACATGGAGCCCGACGCGCCCGGCATGCACACCACGGATACGATCGACTTCGAGGTCGTGCTCGACGGTGAAGTCTGGCTCGAGCTCGACGGCGGGAAGGAAGTGCACCTCCACCCGGGAGACACCGTCGTGCAGAACGGCACGCGCCACGCCTGGCACAACCGCGGCACGAAGACTGCGCGGCTCGCGGTGTTCATCGCCGGCGCCCGGCACGCGAAGTTCCCGACGACCTGATCGGTCGAGTCACTCTCGTTGCGCAGTCCTCATCGCGCGATGACGTCGCGGACGAAGCGCAGCTTCCGTCGGGAAGACCGAGCCCGCGATTGAGGTTGTTCAGCGCGAACGTGAGTGCGAACCACTCCTGACCCTTCGCGGCCCGGTTCCAGAGAACCCATCACGTAGGTGATGTTGTTGGCGGTGAAGGCGAAGCGGTCGACCTTCAACAGCAGCTCGCCGTCGGCCACCTGCGGCAGAGGCTCGTCGATGAAGCGGGTGGCTCGCAGGTCGTGGCGCGCGACGACGAAAGACTGCAGTGCATCCATGGTGCCCTCGCTGGAGATTCAGCGCGATGGTGACAGAGGATAGGACGAATAAGCGCGATTCTGCCCGGGGAGTTCTGGGAACGGGCGTTCTGGAACCTCCCCCGTCCGAGGTGAGAGCCTCTGAGGCGACGGCCTCGATGGTCACCGACGAGATCGAGCGCTTCACCGAGAAGGGCGTGCTGCTGAAGTCGGGCAAGGAGCTGGAGGCGGACATCATCGTGACCGCCACCGGCTTCAACATCAGCGTGCTCGGCGACATCGCGTTCAGGATCGACGGCAAGCGGCTCGACCTCCACGACACCGTGACTTACCGCGGCATGATGTTCACGGGCGTCCCCAACCTGCTCTGGGTGTTCGGCTACTTCCGCGCGAGCTGGACCTTGCGCGCCGATCTCCTGGGCGACTTCGTCTGCCGGCTGCTGAATCACATGAAGGCGAAGGGCGCGAAGCGCGTCTCAATCACGCTGCGACCCGAGGACGGAGACATGCCGCTTCTCTCGTGGATCGACCCCAACAACTTCAATCCGGGCTACCTGATGCGCTCCATGCACCTGCTGCCGAAGCGCGGCGACAAGCCCGAGTGACAGCACACGCAGGACTACTGGATGGAGAAGAAGGCGATTCCGGCGATCGATCTGGACGGGAAGGAGTTCGTCTACGCCTGAGTCGCCGCGCGCTTCCGCGCCACCATTTTGTCACCCGTCGAAGTGTCGGAGTGTGGCATAGTGACCACGACGGAGGCACATATGGGAAAGCTGCTCACTGGACTCGCAGTCGCTTGTTTCGTCACCTCTTCGGCTTCGGCGGCGCCGGTTCACGTCGTGTTCTCGGGCACGGTCAGCTACATCACGCGCGACAACGATCTGCCCTTGGATCCGAGCGTCGACGCCGGAACCCGGTTCACCGGTTCGATCGTCTACGACGACGCGTCCCAACCAGCCTTCTTCTCTCCCGAGCAGCTCGGCCACGAAGGGCCGGAGCCGGAATTCTCGCAGTACGACCTGACGACGACGGGCTCCGCGTCCTATCAAATCGGCACCTACTCGGTCGTGAGTGATCCCAGCAGGTTCCTCGTGATGGACGTTGGAGACCACGAGCTCTACCCAGGGCCTAGCAGCATCGATCTCCTGTGGCAGAGCTCGGGTGCCGGAACGCCCTTCGCGTCCTTGGGCGTTGTGATTTCCATCGCGAGCGCCGACAGCGACTCACCGCTGCACGGCACTGCGCTTCCGGGGATTCCTTGGGACGTCGCCAACTTTCCGCAGGCCTATGCGAGCTTCTCGTTCGCGGACGAGAACGGCCGCGCGATCAACGCAGAGAGCGCAATCGACTACCTCGCGGTCGTCCCCGAGCCCGAGGGCCTCGTTCTCGGGTCACTCGTGCTGCTCGCGCTCGCGCTCGGCTTCGCGGCCGATCGCCGTCTATCTCGCTGACTAGCGGCCTACGCGACGGCGCGACCCGGCTCGTCCTCTTCGAGCACGAGGCTCAGCGACAGCCGTTCCCACCCGCGCAGCACGTCGGCGGGGATGGGCTTCCCGATCCGGCTTTCGGTCAACAGTCGGACCAGGGCGTCCACCGAGCTCCGTTTCCTCGTTCATCTGGGGGTGAAGATGATTTTTCAAGAAACGCGCGTTTTTCGATGCGCAAGAGTCGCGGAACCCGCTGTACCGGCGCGAGCGATCGGCGCCGAGTGTGCTCTGACAGATGAGCCGCAGAAGGCCGCAGAAGAGGCGGCGAGGATAGGACGAATAAGCGCGATTCTGCCCGCGGAGTTCTGGGAACGGGCGTTCTGGAACCTCCCCCGTCCGAGGTGAGAGCCTCTGAGGCGACGGGGGATTCAAGCGGCTGGGCGGCACAGGCGGTGCCGGGCGCGGCGGGCTGGGGTCGGCGATGGGGAGCGCGCTCGGGCTGAGCGGGGCCCGTGTCAGTGGTCAGTCGGAGAGCGGAGGCGTTGGGTCGTCGGCCGCGTCTGTGAGTTCGAAGTCGGGATCGCAGGAGAGCTCGGCGGAGCGGGCCGGGACGGTCGGGGGGGCCACGGCTCGCGAGTCCGAGACAGCGGAACAGGTGTGCGAGGAGCTGTTCGGACGAACCGACGCGTTGGGTGACTTGCGCGCACTCGCGTCGCGCGGGGTTTCCGTGCAATCGTTCCCCGGTGCAGGCTGGCCGCGGGACGAGTCAGTCCTCGCACGCGGAGTGGATCTGCGGTCACGACTCACGAAGGCGCGGTCAGCCGCAGCGGGTGCGAGCACGCCGTGGTATCGGACCTGATGGGCACGCGGCGGTGGGATCAGCGCGACCAGCCGCTCGAGAAGCTCGCTCGGCTCGAAGACGATGTGAGTCGTGCCGTCGCGCCAGCGGCGCTTGAGCTGGTATTGGAGACGACCGTCGGGCTCTGCTGCCAGCCGCCCGGTAGAGACTGGAGGCCGAGCCACATAGCGGCACAGGCGCTCGAGTCGCTTCCGGTCTCGCGCCGGGACGGCCACGTTCGCGTGCAAGCTGACGCCGTTGACCATGGCGCAGCGTGTGCTTCGCGGTCGATCAAGATCGTCGGCAGTAACACGATCTCCGAGACGCGCCACGCGCCGGCCGGCGCGTGGGCCAGTCGCGGCGGCGCGGGTCCGAAGGACGCACGCCGCTCAACCAGTTTCACGAGGCCTCTTTGGGGGGAAGGCTCACGAGCCGCTCTCGGGGCTCTCCGGCGTGTGAAGTGACACGACCGATAGAATGGTTATTGTGGCAAACCAAAACGATTGGGCTACGCTGCAGCTCGTGACCGAAACAGGTCGAGGCGGGCCCCGGCAAGGATCGGGGCGCCCGAAGGGAAGCGGAGGGCCGCCGGGGTCCGTCAGGCGGAATCGTGTTGTCGTAATGCTGACGGATAACGAGCTGAGCACACTTCGAAGGCTCGCAGCCGACCGAAAGGTCCCGACCGGCACCGCAGCCTACCAGCTCATCTTCGGCGCGCTCCGGCGAGCGCGAGCCCGACGATGACTCGCCAGAGTATCGACGACGAGACTCCGACCGAGCTCGACGATGACTTCCACGGCGATGAGATCGGAGCCTGGTCAGAAATCAAGCTGGAGATCATCCGGGAGTACGCGACGGTGTATTCAAGGATCCTCGCCGCGCAGACAAGCCCTCGCTTTCAACACGTTTACGTTGATGGATTCGCGGGATCGGGCGTCCATCGGTCGAAGGCGACGGGAAGGCGTCTCGAAGGGAGCCCGCTCATCGCATTGTCGATCCGCCCGCCCTTTCATCACTACTACTTCATCGATCTCCGGCCCGAGAAGATCGAGTCCCTGTCGGCGCTATCTGAGGGCCGCAGCGATGTCTCTGTCCTCGAGGGTGATTGCAACTCGGTTCTACTCGAGGAGGTCTTCCCGCAGATCCGATACGACCAATACCGACGTGGCCTCTGCTTGCTGGACCCTTACGGTCTGCAGCTGAAGTGGGAGGTGATCGCGGAAGCTGCGAGGATGCGCTCGATCGATATCATTCTGAACTTCCCCGTCGGCGCGATGCATAGAGCGGCTCTCCGATCGCGCCTCGAGAAGGTTGACCCTGAGCGAGCCGCTCTCATGGACTCCTGCTGGGGAGACCGGAGTTGGCTCGGTGCGGCGTATCCGGACGAGCCGACGCTGTTCGGACCCGTCGCAGCGAAGACAACGAACGAGCAGTTTGCCGAGGCGTTCCGCAGGCGACTGAAGGACGTCGCGGGATTCAAGCATGTGCCGAAGCCGATCCCAATGCGGAACTCGCGCAACGTCGTCCTCTACTACGTGTACTTCGCATCTCGAAAGCCTGTCGCAGCGGGAATCATGGCGGGCATCTTCGACAAGTATCGAAGGAGGAGGACGAGCTAGTGGCCGGAGCTTCATCGATTGAGTGGACGGAGTTCACTTGGAATCCGCTGACGGGCTGCACCAAGATCAGCCCGGGTTGTAAGCACTGCTACGCCGATCGGCTCGCGAATCGCCTTCGCGCGATGGGCAATCCTCGGTACCAAGCAGGATTCGAACTGACTCTCCACCATGACCTAGTCGCGGAGCCCCTGCGCTGGTCGAAGCCGCGGATGATCTTCGTCAACTCGATGAGCGATCTATTCCAAGTCGGAGTTCCGTTTGAGTTCATCGCGCGAGTCTTCCAAGTCATGGGCGAAGCCGATTGGCATAGATTTCAGGTTCTGACGAAGCGAGCGGACCGGCTGCATCGACTCAGCGCTCGGTTGAGATGGCCTCCAAATGTTTGGATGGGTGTCAGCGTCGAGAGCGCACGATACGCCGAGCGGATCGATCATCTTCGCGGAACAGGCGCGCGAGTGAAGTTCCTCTCGCTCGAACCGCTGCTCGGTCCGCTGAGTTCTCTCGATCTGCGCGGCATCGACTGGGTGATCGTCGGCGGCGAGTCCGGCCCAGGTGCTCGCCCGATGGACGCAGGATGGGTGACGGAGATCCGCGATCAATGTCTGGCAGCGCGGGTGCCGTTCTTCTTCAAGCAGTGGGGTGGTGTCTGGAAGAAGCGCACGGGCCGCCAGCTCGAGGGAAGAGTCTGGAACGAGATGCCGATCGCGCCGCCGGCGACGCTCGTACCCGGGGAGGTGTAACCGTGCTCCGCGTCGCGATCTACGCTCGGATGTGCACCGACAAGCAGAGCCGCTCAGCCCTGGCATTCGTGCAAGCGGCCGCCGCGGCCGTCGCCCTATACACGCACTTCTCCTCGATCTAGGAGGGTTCGACAATGGCCCGACGCGACGGACAGATCGTGACTCGCGGCAAGCGCAAGTGGCTCGTGCGTTGGTATGTGGGCGCGGGGAGCGATGGAAAGCGCCGCTACCACTCGAAGCTCGTGCATGGCACGAAGAAGGACGCGCAGGCGAAGCTGAACGAAGTGCTGCGCAACCGCGACCTCGGGACCTACGTAGAGCCGACGCGGATGACACTCGACGCCTACCTCGATCGGTGGCTCACAGACGGCGCCTGCGCCTGCTCGCCGCGCACGCGCGAGTCATATCGGTGGTTATTGGCGAAGTACGTCCGGCCGCGGATCGGCTCGCTACGTCTCGACCAGCTCTCGCCGCTCGACGTGCAATCAATCGTCTCCCGGATGATCGAGGGCGGCTACTCGTCGCGCACCGTGCGCATGGCGCTTGCCGTGCTGCGGCAGTCACTCAAGCAGGCGGTGCGCTGGCGACTACTATCGCGAAGTCCCGGCGACGGGATCGAGCTCCCGAAGGAGGCGAGCCGCGAGATGCGGGCGCTCTCGGCGGAGGAAGCGCGAGCGATCCGCACAGCGGCTCGCAAGCTCGCGGCGGCCGCGCGTGCGGAAGTCGAGAGCGCCCGCACGCGGCGCGAGCGCGAGAGGTGGGCCGGCGAGGCGGCGCGATGCGCGCAGGCTGCGGTCGTCTTCGATGTGCTCCTCACGACCGGTCTACGCCCCGGCGAGGCACTCGGGCTCCGCTGGCGTGACCTGGACCTCGAGGCGGGGAAGCTCACCGTGCAACAGGCTCTCACGTGGGACGTGGCAACCGACAAGGAGGGGAAGCGGCATCACGTGCCGGTGCTGCGCGAGCCGAAAACGGCGGGCTCACGCCGGTCTCTCCCCATCGGTCCAACGCTCGCGCGCTCGCTCGTGAGTCAGCGATCCGTTCAGGCGGAGCGCGCGATGAAGCTCGGGACGAGCTACGACCGATCGCTCGACCTCGTCTTCGCGAACGAGGTCGGCCGACCGCTCGACGAGCGGAACCTCGCGCAGCGGTACTTCGCGCCGGCCGTCGAAAAGGCGAAGATCGCGCCCGGGCTGCGGCTCTACGACCTGAGGCACACGTGCGCGACACAGCTACTCGCGGGCGGGGCTCACGTGAAGGCAGTTAGCGAACGACTCGGGCACTCGAGCGCGAAGATGACTCTAGACGTCTACGCTCACGTTCTACCGGGCGAGCAGGAGAAGGCGACGGCGATTCTCGAGGCGGCCCTACTCGGGAGCGGGACGTGAACCGCCGGAAGGCTCGCGGCTGTTGCGCTAGGGTGACACCAATGGTGACGGCGATCGCAACACTCCTGGTCGCGTCCCAGAGCACTGCCAGCGATGCCGACGTCTACGTGAAGTCTCTCGCTGGGATTCCTTCGATTTATGTGCAAGTCGCGGACGTTACCGGAGATCTAGCCAACGCCGGCCTGACGACAGCGACACTACAGACTGATGTAGAGCTTCGCCTGAGGTCCGCCGGGATTCGCGTTTTGTCGACATCCGAGTATCAGGCTCTCCCAGGTAACTTTTACCTCTCACTGGAAGTGATTGGGCTGAGGGCGAGGACCGGAGGCGAGGGTATTGGCTACATGGCGGCGGTGGTCCTCACGTTCGTACAAGATATTCATCTAGACCGTCGCCCGGGACTCTCGCTCCCGGGGGGCACGTGGACGTATTGCGGCCTCGCCGCGGGCGCCACAACCGAAGTGATCCGCAATCAGGTGCGCGATCAGGCCGATCTCTTCGCGAACGCATATCTCACTGCCAATCCAAAGAAGTGAGGGATGGAGACCTTGAAGAAGATATCCACAGAGGACCTTCGTCAGCTCACGGCGAGCCTCAACGAGTTTGTTGCAGAGTTCGGGGCCGAGGGGGACCGCGCGCGTGTGATCTTGGCGGCCGCGAAGCTGGAC
>JBGQIB010000044.1:0-30246 GCA_041498295.1 bacterium
ACCCGTTCCGAGAAAGACGGCGGCCGACATCGGCCGCAGCCTCGGGAGCCAGTGAGCCTTCGCGCGCGCGAGCGCGACTCGCCCGTAGCGCGGGTCGACGCGCGACAGGCGCCGGTCGTGGTCGCGCCAGCGGTGAAGTGAGCGCGGCACCTTCGCGGCGCGTTGGCCGGCGGCGAGCAGACGTAGAACAGGTCGAGGTCCTCGGCCCAGTCGAGATCGCGCCAGCCGCCGACACACTCGAGTGTCGCGCGGCGCAGCATCCAGGTCGGGTGCGGGACGGGGCAGTCGACGAACGCTTCGCGCGCGATCTCGTCGGGCGAGACGCACGAGTTCAACCAGTCGGTGTAGAGGCGGAAGCCCTCGCGCAGTCCGCCGGCGCGGAACGACTCAACCAGGCAGCTCGCGAGCGCGACGTCGGGCTGGCGCTCGAGCAGCGCCGCTTGCTCCGCGAGCCGCTCCGGGTGCAGCTCGTCGTCCGCATCCATGCGCGCGATCAGGCGGCCGCGCGCCGCGGCGAGCGCGTCGTTCAAGGCGGCGGCGATCCCGCGCGCGGGCCGCGACAAGACGCGCACGCGCGCGTCCCGCCGCGCCCAGAGCGCGAGCAGAGCGGCGGTCGCGTCGCGCGAGCCGTCGTCGACGCAGACGACCTCGAAGCTGGGTCCGACACTGGCCAGTGTCGAAGCCAGCGCAGTCGCGAGAGTCGCTTCGCCGTCGCGCACGGGAAGCAGCACCGAGATCTCGGGCGAGGCCGCGGCACGGCTAGCGGCCCCGGGGAGTGACATGCGAGCGATCGTAGCAGAGAATCCCACGCGCCCCGGCCCCCCGAGGAGAGCCCCTTCGTGCGCCCGATCGCCGCCACGCTCGCACTCGTCTTCGCCGGCTGCATCGCTCTCGGCCGCGAGAGTTACACCACGCTCGGCGGCGCGACGCCGATCTCGCCGTCCGCGGACGTGCCCGTAGGCCGCGACCGCACGGGTCACGGGTTCGCGCAGGATGCGACGGCAACGCGCGCCGCTGACGACGTCGTCGTCTCGGTCTGTGACTGGGACGCCGGCTTCTGGCTGTTGGTGTTTCCGCCGATTCCGGTGCCGCTGATCTCCACCGACGAGCAACCGGGACTGCCCAACACGACGGTGGTCCGGCTCACGTTCGAGGGCGCCGGACCCTGGAGCGCGAAGTTCGACGACCTCGCGCTGATCAGCTCCGATGGCACGAGCGTCACGCCGATGCGCTACCGGATCGTGCTCGCCGGCAAGGCCGAGTCGCTCGCGCAGGCGAGCCCGCACGCGCAGCAGCTCGAGCCGTGCGAGCGCGCCGTCGAGCCGAGGAAGTCGGTCGATCGCGCGCACGTCGCGGTCCTCGATGCCGGCGAGCTGTGGCTCACCTTCGATTCCGGCAAGCTGCACGGCGACGGGCCGCGCTTCCTCCAGCTCGACGGAATTACGCGCGGCGCGGCTCCGGTTCCGCTGCCGCGCCTCCAGCTCGACGACGGCAGCCGCTGGTTCTGGTACCGCGTGTTTCCCTGAGCGCAGCTTAGAATGGGGCCATGAAGTTCGGCCTCACGATGTTCCCGACGGACCACTCGATCGGCCCCGCGGAGCTCGCGCGCGCGGCGGAGGAGCGCGGCTTCGAGTCGCTCTGGCTTCCGGAGCACTCGCACATCCCCGCCAAGCGTGAGTCACCTTGGCCCGGCGGACCCGAGCTCCCGAAGATGTACTACGACGTGTTCGAGCCGTTCATCGCGCTCGCCGCGGCGGCCGCGGTGACCAGGACCTTGAAGCTCGCGACCGGTATCTGTCTCGTGGTGCAGCGCGATCCGATCCAGACAGCGAAGAGCGTGGCGACACTGGATCGTGTCAGCGGCGGCCGATTCCTGTTCGGCGTCGGCGCGGGCTGGAACGCTGAGGAGATGCGCGACCACGGCACCGACTTCAAACAGCGCATCGCCGTGATGCGCGAGCGCGTGCTCGCGATGAAGGAGATCTGGGCGAAGTCGAAGGCGGAGTATCACGGCCGCTTTGTGAACTTCGACCCGATCACGACTTGGCCCAAGCCGGTGCAGCAGCCGCACCCGCCGATCCACGTCGGCGGCGGCTTTCCGGCGGGCGCCAAGCGCGCGCTCGCCTACGGCGACGGTTGGATGCCGATTCACGGCCGCGACGAGATCCTCGGGAAGCTGCCCGAGTTCCGGCGCATGGCCGCCGACGCCGGCCGCGACCCGGCGAAGCTCGAGGTCTCGATCTTCGGCATGCGCCCCGATCCCGGCGAGCTCGCGAAGGCGCGCGACGCGGGCATCGCGCGGGTCGTTCTCGGGCTTCCGCCCGAGCCCGCCGACAAAATTCTGCCCGCGCTCGACCGCTTTGCCGCCCTCGTGCACAGTGTGGGCTGAGGTCAGTCAAGCCGGCGAGGGCCGCCCCGAGCAGGCGTGCAAGCGAGAGCGCGCAGCGAGCCGCAGGCGAGCGAAGTCAATCGGAAAAGGAGTCGAACGATCTCCGAGCTCTACGGACAGACGTACGGCCTGAAGGCGAACCAGCTCCGGCGTCTCTCGAACCTGTACAAGCGCAAGCTCCCGCGCGAGCGACTCGTGACGCAGGAGTTTGCGCGCACGCTCGCCGAGATCTCGGCGGACTGCGGGCGCCAGGTCGGTGTGCTCGTCGCGCGCAGCGGCCGCGTCGAGTACGTGATGGTCGGCGACGCGCTCTCGATCACCTTGCCCGACTTCAAGCGCGTGCGCGCCGGCGCGGGTCGCTTCCGCGGCCTGCGCTGCATTCACACGCATCTGCGCGGTGAGTCGCTCACGCGCGACGATCTCACGGACTTGACCTTGCTGCGGCTCGACGCGATGGCCGCGGTGCTCGTTTCCGACTCCGGCCTGCCCGACAAGGTCGACTACGCGTCGCTGCAGCCGGCCGACGCCTCGGGCGAGACCGTGACTCGTCACGAGCCGATCTCGCCGAGTCAGATCGACTTCGACTTCCTCGAGTGGATCGAAGAGCTCGAAGCGCGCTTCGGCGAAGCGCAGAAGGGCATCGCCACGGACGGCGACGGCGAGCGGGCGGTGCTCGTCTGCGTCGAGATCGGCAACGACCCGGACGCCGACGACCGCTGCGACGAGATGCGCGAGCTCGCGCGCACCGCGGGTCTACAGGTCGTCGACGTACTGCGCCAGCGCCGGCCGAAGCCGGACCCGCGCTATCTGATCGGGCCGGGGAAGATCAAGGACCTCGTGACTCGCGCGTGGCAGCGCGGCGCGGAGCTCGTGCTGTTCGACCGCGATCTCTCGTCGCGGCAGATTCGCGCGATCACCGATCTGGTCGAGGCGCGCATCGTCGACCGCACCCAGCTCATCCTCGACATCTTCGCGCAGAACGCGAAGACGAAGGAGGCGAAGCTGCAGGTCGAGCTCGCGCAGCTGAAGTACCGCTTGCCGCGCCTCGCGGGCTCGGGACAGACGGAAGGTCTCTCGCGCCTGATGGGCGGAATCGGCGGGCGCGGACCGGGTGAGACGAAGCTCGAGGTCGATCGGCGCCGCGTGCGCGAGCGCATCAGCCTGCTCGAGCGCGGCCTCAAGGAGGTCGCGAAGCAGCGCGAGACTCGGCGCGGCCGCCGCAGCCGCGACGGTCTGCCGGTGCTCTCGATCGTCGGCTACACCAACGCGGGTAAGTCGACCTTGCTGAACCGACTCACGAAGAGCGACGTCTACGCCGCGAACAAGCTGTTCGCGACCGTCGACACTTCGGCGCGTCGGCTGCGCACGCCGCGCGACCGCGACGTGATCATCACCGACACAGTCGGCTTCATTCGCGACCTGCCGACCGAGCTCGTGGCCGGCTTCAAGTCGACGCTCGAGGAGATCCGCGACGCGACCGTGCTCCTGCACGTCGTCGACGCCGCCAG
This sequence comes from bacterium, assembly GCA_041498295.1. Taxonomy (GTDB): domain Bacteria; phylum Myxococcota_A; class UBA9160; order SZUA-336; family SZUA-336; genus VGRW01. The sequence goes on from JBGQIB010000044.1 coordinate 3,898, forward strand.
CCCGCAGATCCGGCAGCAGGTCGACGCGGTGCGCGAGATCCTGGCGGAGCTCGAGCTCTCCGGGAAGCCCGAGCTCGTGCTGCTCAACAAGTCTGATCGGCTCAGCCCCGAAGAGCGCGAAGGCGTCGCGAAGCGGTTTGGCGGCATCTGCATCTCGGCCTTGAATGGCGACGGGATCGCGGAGATGCTGCAGGCAGCGGAGCGTATGGTCTTCGAGGGAGAGCGGAACGAGGGCCGTCCCGAGTGAAGCGTGCAAGCGGCGCAGCCGCGCGCAGCGAGCCGTGGGCGAGCGTAGCCAAGGAGAAGCGATGAGGGTGATGCGGAGCGTTCGGGTCGCCGGCACGGGCATGTACGTGCCGCCCCGCGTCGTCACGAACTTCGACCTGATGAAGCTCATGGAGACGACCGACGAGTGGATCCAGCAGCGCAGCGGGATCGTCGAGCGCCATCACGTGGACGCAGGCATGGGCCCGGCAGAGCTCGCGTTCGAGGCCGCGAAGATCGCGCTCGCGAACGCGAAGCTTTCGCCCGACGACATCGACGCGATCCTGGTCGCATCGCTCTCGCCGCAGCACGACTTCCCCGGGATCTCGTGCTTCCTGCAGGATCACCTCGGCATCGCGGGCTGCCCCGCGATGGACGTGCGCTGTCAGTGCACGGGCTTTCTCTACGCGCTGCAGGTCGGCGAGCTGTACGTCGGCTCGGGTCAGTACGACCGCGTGCTGGTCGTCGGCACGGAGGTGCACTCGACGGCGCTCGACTTCACCACGCGCGGCCGCGATGTCGCGGTGCTATTCGGCGACGGCGCGGGTGCCATCGTCCTCGAGCCGTCGCCCGACCCGGAGCGCGGGATTCTCTCGGTGCACACGCATGCCGAAGGGAAGTACGCCAAGAAGCTCTGGATCGAAGCGCCGGGCTCGTCGATCTGGCCGCACCGCATCACGCACGAGCTGATCGATCAGGGCCGCCACTTCCCATACATGGAGGGCCGGCTCGTCTTCAAGCATGCGATCGAGCGCATGCCCGAGGCGATCGCGGAGGTGCTCGCGCACAACAAGGTGCAGATCGGCGACGTCGACCTGTTCCTCTTCCACCAGGCCAACCTGCGCATCAATCAGTTCGTCGCGCAGAAGCTCGCCATCCCCGAGGAGCGCACGTACAACAACATCCAGAAGTACGGGAATTGCTCGGCCGCCTCGATCCCGATGTTGCTGCACGAGTGCGCCATGGCCGGCCGGCTCAAGGAGGGCGACCTGATCGCCATGGCCGGCTTCGGGTCGGGCTTCACGTGGGGCTCCGCGCTGATCCGATGGTAGCTCCGTTCGCCTGCGGCTCACTGCGCGCGGCTTCGCCGCTTGCCGGCTCGGCTCGGGACGGCCCTCTCCTCGCGTTCCGCTGGTAGTCTGCGGACTTCGACTCGCTGCGTTGAATCTCATGCAAGATCGGCGCTGTCGACTCCCGCAACCATCGAAAATTGCACGAAAAAGGTGCGCCTTGACCTCGTGACGCACTGTGTTATTGTGCGGCGCCGTTCCCCACAGAAGGAGGCACGCGATGGCCCATGCACGAGCGACCGGATTCGAGCGCTTCAACGACGCACTGAAGTCTCTGGACGAGCAGCTCCAGGACCTGCGCGAGCGCTTCGACCACCAGCGACAGCGCGTGGAGCGCGAGGTGCGCAAGCGCACCGGGCAGCTTCAGGAGCGCGTACAGGAGAGCGACATCTTCAAGCGCGCCGAGCAGGGCTACAAGGACCTGGGCTCGCGCGTCGAGGAAACCCGCTCGCAGATCTACGACGTCTTTGGTATTGCGTCGAAGTCCGAGGTCGAGAAGCTGCACAAACGGCTGAACAAGATCTCGAAGCAAATCCACGACCTCTCCGAAGGCCGGCCGGTCTCCGAGACTCACTCCGAGGCCGTCTAGTCGCGCTCCTTCGGGGGTCCCAAAGACATCCTGAAGGAGACGACATGTCCTTCGACGCCCTCGACTTCTACCGAATCGAGGACTCACTCGCGCCAGAAGAGCGGATCGCCCGCGATACGGTGCGCGAGTTCGTCGACAAGGAGTTCCTGCCGGTCGTGGTGAAGCACGTCCGGCAGGACGGTTCCTTCCCCATGGAGCTCGTCCCCAAGCTGGCAGGGCTCGGCCTGTTCGGCGCGAACCTGCACGGCTATGGCTGCGCCGGCATGAACAACGTTGCGTACGGGCTCGTCATGCAAGAGCTCGAGCGCGGTGACTCCGGCCTGCGCAGCTTTGCTTCGGTCCAGGGCGGGCTGTGCATGTATCCGATCTACGCCTACGGCAGCGACGCGCAGAAAGAGCGCTGGCTGCCGCGCATGGCCGCGGGCGAAGTCGTCGGCTGCTTCGGCCTGACCGAGCCCGACTACGGCTCGAATCCCGGCGGCATGCTGACCAAGGCCGTGCGCACGGGCGACCGCTGGCTGCTGAACGGCACGAAGCGCTGGATCACGAATGGCTCGGTCGCGGACCTCGCGATCGTCTGGGCCAAGACCGACGACGACATCCAGGGCTTTCTCGTCGAGCGCGGCACGCGCGGCTTCGAGGCGCGCGACATGAAGGGCAAGTTCTCGCTGCGCGCCTCGATCACGAGTGAGTTGTTCCTGGCCGACGTCGAGGTGCCGGAGGCGAACCGCCTCCCGGGCGTGAAGGGGCTGAAGGGCCCGCTCGGTTGTCTCTCGCAGGCGCGCTACGGCATCGCGTGGGGAGCGATCGGCGCGGCCCAGGCGTGTTTCGGAGAGGCGCTGCGCTACGCGAAGCAGCGGATCGTGTTCGATCGGCCGCTGGCCTCGCTGCAGATCCCGCAGCAGAAGCTCGCCTTCATGGCCACCGAGATCACGAAGGCCCAGTTACTCGCGCTGCAGCTCGGCCGACTGAAGGACGCTGGCAAGCTGCATCACTCGATGGTGTCGATGGCGAAGATGAACAACGTCGACGTCGCGCTGCAGATCGCGCGGCTCGCGCGCGACATGCTCGGCGCAAACGGCATCGTCGACGACTACTGCTCGATGCGCCACATGGTGAACCTCGAGACCGTGCGCACCTACGAAGGCACGCACGACATTCACACGCTGATCCTCGGCAAGGAACTGACAGGCCTCGACGCGATCAGTTGACTTAGCGGGGTACGGCCGGGCGAAGCCCGGCCACCCGCTCTTCGCTCGGTTTCGCCTCGCTGCGCGCGCTTCGCGCTTGCGCTCCCCGTTGCCCGAGGGGCGTCGCTCGTAGCGCAGGGCGATGAAGCGGGAGCGCTGGGTCGGGACTGGCGTCTTGGCGCTCGCGCTCGGCGCGTGCTCGAGCTGGCGCGCGCGCAGGGCTCGGGTCTTGACGCCGCGCGCGCGACGCGCCACCTCGCGGCGCTCACGGCCTTGGAGGCCCCCGCGCGATGAGCGCCCGGATCGGCTCTAGCGTCGACTCGGGAGTGACTCGCGAGAGCCACCACGTGGCGCCCGCGCGCGCATACGGCTCCGGGCTCCCAGTCGGCTCGCCGAGGTACACCACGTCGAACGGCCCAGCCTCGGGCGCGCGTCGCTCGCGCACGTAGGCGACCGCCTGCGCGAGCTGCCCGACGTCGCGCGGCGCGCCGTCGGGGAAGAGCGCGAACAGCCCGTCCCATCCGACGGAGCGAAGTAGGGGACGGCGATGGGGCCAGTACGCGGCGATCCACACGGGAATGCGCGGCCGCTGCACGGCCGTCGGCCGGAAGCAGGCGTCCCTGACACTGAAGTGTGTTCCCGCGAAGCCGAAGCGCTCGCCGGACCAGAGCCCGGCGAGCACGGCGAGCCCCTCGTCCAGCATCGCGGCGCGCCGCGCGAGATCGCCCTCCTCACCGAACGCGGCCCACTCCACCTCCGCGCCGCCCGAGCTGCCGAGTCCCGCGCCGAAGACGAGCCGGCCCGCGGAGAGCCGGTCGAGTGACACCGTCTCGCGGGCGACCTTCCACGGCCGGCGGCGCGCGAGCGGGGTCACGAGCGCGCCGATCCGCACGCGCTCGGTCGCGACCGCGATCGCTGCGAGGGCGATCCACGGATCCACCACTGGCGGCGCGCCGGGTCGCGCGACGTGGTCCCAGAGAAAGAAGCCGTCCCAGCCAGCGCGCTCCGCGAACGCCGCCAGCTCGGCGAGCAGGCGCGCGTCCCCGAAAACGCCGAAGTTGGGTAGATAGAGGCCGTATTTCAAAGCGCGCTCCCGCGCGGAGTAGAATGCCACGGGAGTCCACGCCTTGAACTCGAACGCAGAGAACCCCGAGATCCGGCTCTTGGACGGCGGCTTCTATCTCGACCGCCCGCTCGAGCACTACCGCTGGCTGCGGCGACACGCGCCGGTGTACTGGGACGCGAGCGCGGGTCTATGGGCCGTCTCGCGCCATGAAGAAGTGATGGCCGTCTCGAAGAGCCCCGAAGTGTTCTGCTCGCGCATGAGCTCGCGGCCCGACGCGCCGCCGATTCCGTCGATGATCAACCTCGACGATCCGCAGCACCGCCGGCGCCGCAATCTCGTGAACAAGGGCTTCACGCCGCGGCGCGTGGACGACCACGAGCCCAAGCTGCGCGCGATCTGTCGCGACCTGATCGCGTCGGTCGCCGCGCGCGGGCGGGCCGAGTTCGTGCAAGAGATCGCGGCGCCGCTGCCGATGATCGTCATCGGCGATCTGCTCGGCGTGGCGCCCGAGGACCGCGGGAAGCTTTTGCGCTGGTCCGACGATCTCATCGCCGGCACCGACGCGGCGGCGCCGCCGGACGTGAAGCTGCGCATGATGAAGGCGGCCACCGAGTACATCCAGTACGCGCAGCGCGTGCTCGCCGACCGGCGCGCGAAGCCGCCGCAGGACGACCTGATGAGCGTGCTCGTGCACGCCGAGATCGACGGCGAGCGACTCACGGACGAGGACCTGATCCAGGAGAGTCTCTTGATCCTGGTTGGCGGCGACGAGACCACGCGTCACGTGATCAGCGGCGGCATGCTCGCGCTGATTCAGCACCCCGACGCGCGCCGCGCGCTGCTCGCGAATCCGCGCGCGATTGCGACGGCGGTCGAGGAGATGCTGCGCTGGGTCACGCCGATCAAGAACATGAACCGCACCGCCACGCGCGACACCGAATTGTGTGGCCAGAAGATCCGCGCGGGCGAGAAGGTGCTGCTCCTCTACGAAGCCGCGAACCGCGACGAGCGCGTGTTCGCGGAGCCGGATCGCTTCGAGGTCGCGCGCCAGCCGAACGATCACGTCGCGTTCGGCGGCTACGGCGCGCACTTCTGCCTCGGCGCGAGCCTCGCGCGGCTCGAGCTGCGCATCATGTTCGAGGAGTTGCTCGAGCGCCTTCCGGACATCGAGCTCGACGGCGCCGCGGCGCCGCGCCTCCGTCCTTCGAACTTCATCGTCGGCATCGAGCACATGCCGGTGGTCTTCACGCCCAGGAGTGACTGATGCCGGACTTGAACGGGAAGGTGGCCTTCGTGACCGCGGGCGCGACCGGCATCGGCTTCGCGTGCGCGCAGGCGATCGCCGGCGCGGGCGGCAAGGTGATGATCTGTGCCCGCCGCGAAGACACTCTGCGCGACGCGGCCGCGAAGCTCGGCGCGAACGCCGACTGGGTCGTCTGCGACGTCACCGACGACGCCTCGGTCGACGCAGCCGTGGCCGCGACACAGAAGCGGTTCGGCCGACTCTCGCTTGCGGTGAACTCCGCGGGTACCGGCACCGCGGGCCCACTCACGAAGACGAAGACCGCCGAGTTCCAGCGCGTGCTCGACACGAATCTCACGGGCGCGTTCCGGTGTCTGCGCGCGGAAGCCCGGGCGATGCAGGAGACCGGCGGCAGCATCGTGAACGTGAGCTCGATCGCCGGCGCGCTGACTCACCCGTGGATGGGACCGTACTGCGTCTCGAAGGCCGGCCTCGATATGCTCACGCGCTGCGCAGCGGACGAGCTCGGCGCGAATCAGATTCGCGTGAACTCCGTGCTGCCTGGCGTCACACGCACGCCGATGGCCGCCGCGCTCTCCGAGGTGCCCATCTCGCGCGACGAGTACCTCTCGCTGATGCCGATCTCGCGCATCGGCGAGCCCGAGGACGTCGCGCGGCTCGTCCTCTTCCTGCTGTCCGACGACGCGAGCTGGATCACCGGCCAGCTCATCCCCGTCGACGGGGGCCACACGATCCGCAAAGGGCCGAACCTGGTGCCGCTCTTCGAGCGCTTCATTCCGCGCGACTGAGACGCGGCCTCGCGTAGAATGCGCGCGTGTCGAAGCTGAATTTCTTCACGAAAATCTCGTACGGTGTCGGCCAGGTCGGCGAGGGCATCAAGAACACGGCGTTCGAGGCCTTCCTCTTCTTCTACTACAACCAAGGGCTCGGGCTCTCCGCCACGCTCGCGGGCAGCGCAACGCTTCTGGCCCTCGTAGTCGACGCATTCTTCGACCCGGCTCTGGGCTCCGTCTCCGACTCGGTGCGCACGCGCCTGGGAAGGCGACACCCCTTCATGTATGCCGGCGCGGTTCCGTTCGGACTCATGTTCTATCTGCTCTTCAGCCCGCCCGCTTGGCTGCAGCCCGCGGCGCAGCATCAGATGGGTCTGTTCCTGTGGCTAACCGGCTTCGCCATTGCCGTCCGCGCCGCAATGGCGGTCTATCTCATTCCGCACAATGCGCTCGGTGCCGAGCTGTCGGCCGACTATCACGAGCGCACCTCCATCGGCAGTTGGCGAATCTCGTTGGGTCTGATCGCCGGATTCGCGACGCTCCTGGTCGGCTACGGGTATTTCTTCAAGGACGCATCGCAGCAAGACCTCGGCCTCAAGAGGATTGCGGCATATCCAGCCTTCGCGGCGTTCTTCGCCGTGATCGCGACGGGCGCGGTGCTCTGGTCGGCGTTAGGCACGCACTCGCGCATCCGCCATCTGGTTCAGCCGACGAGCACTCCTGAGAGATTCAGCTACAAGCGGTTGTACATCGAGCTCAAGGAATCACTCCGCAGCCCGTCATTCCGCGCGCTCTTCGTCGGCACGCTCGTGTTCTTCGTGACCCGCGGTGTGCAGACGACTCTGGCGAATCACATGTCCGTTCACTTCTGGGAGCTCAGCAGCAACGACATCGTGACCGTGAACATATTTGCGTTCAGCGGTCTCATGGTCGGGATTCCGTTCTGGAGCATCGCGTCGAGGCGGCTCGACAAGCGGCCGACGTTCCTGGTGGGCGTCCTGATCTTCTCGGTGTTCGTGGTGCTCGGTCCGGTGATGAAGCTCGCGGGCATCTGGCCACCGCGCGCGGAGGAGCATTTCTATCTCGGCCTCCTCGGGGGGTTTGGCTTCCTCGCGAGCTTCGGCGCCGCGGCGGCGCTGATCTCCGCGACCTCGATGATGGCCGACCTCACGGACGAGCACGAATACGACACTGGGCGGCGTCAGGAGGGCATCTTCTTTGGAGCGCTCGCGTTCTCCGGGAAGGCGTCGTCGGGTCTGGGTCACGGCATCGCCGGGGTCGCGCTCGACCTGATCGGCTTCCCGACGCAAGCGGATCGAGGCTCGGTCCCGCCGGACGTCGTTCACCACCTCGGGATGCTCTACGGCCCCGGCACGATCCTGATCCTGATCCTCGGCGTCGTGTATTTCGCGCGCTATCAGCTCACCGCCGCGCGCGTCGCCGAGATGCAGAAGGTGCTCGAGCAGCGCAGGACGCTGAGCGTCGATCGGTGACTCGCGCACTTCTCGTGCTCGCGCTGGTGCTCGCGCTCGCCGCGGGGTGGGTGCTCGGGTTGTACGCGCAGGTGACACCGGAGGGTGTCGCGGCGCTCGTCGCGCGCGCGGGCATCCTGGGGCCGCTGGCGTTCGTCGCCTTGTTCGCCGCCGCGGAGACCGTGCACGTTCCTGGCCTGATCTTCGTGCTCGCGGCGTCGGCGCTCTGGCCACCGGCCATCGCGATTCCGACGGCCTACGCGGGCGCGCTCACCGCCTCACTCGCCGTGTTCTTCCTGTCGCGGCGCATCGTGCCCGCCAGCGCGCGCGAGCGCCTGCCCGAGTGGCTTTTGCGCTACGAGGCCCGGCTCGAGACACATGGCGTGCAGACGGTGATCGCCCTGCGCCTCGTGCTCTTTCTGCTGCCCACGGTGCACTGGCTGCTCGGAGCGTCGCGTGTCTCGTTCCGAGACTACTTCCTCGGCAGCGCCCTCGGCCTCTTGCCCGGCGTCGTCGCCTACGTGCTCCTCGGGCGCCAAGCATTCCAACACTGGGACGCCCTGCGCCCGTCGCTGCTGGGCGCAGCGGGGCTCCTCACCGCGCTGATCGTCGTTCGGCGCCTTCGCGCCGCATCAGTCTGAGTCAGGCGATCGCTGGGGATTGGCGGCTTGGGAGGCGCAACGGCGGCGCGACCAGCGAAGGATTGGCGAGACACCCCTAGCGTACGCGGCGCGAGTGAGAGCGCCGGCGCGGTGTTCCGGCGGACGGCTTCACCTTGCCTGCGGCATCGGTGCGAAGTCGGCCTTTGCTCAGGTCGAGGATGGCAATAGCGTTGCCCCACGGATCGGCGACGATGGCCACGCGCCCGACGGGGATCTCGACCGGCGCCTCGAGCACCGAGCCACCGGATCGAGTTATACGCTCGATCGCACGTGACACGCTGTCGACGAGAAGGTCGGTCTCGCCGCGCGACGACTCGACGTGAATCACGAGCTCCGCGCCACCCTTCGCCAAGCGCAGTCCGGCCGCCGTCTCAGACAGCCAGATGAGCTCGTGGCCCAGCTTGTCTCGATAGAAGGAGAGACCCGCGGCGAGATCGGGAACCGGAATGCGGACGCAGTCGATGTCGCGAAACAGCGGGCGGCTCCTTGCGCGGGACATACCAACTCTATCCCATGTCGGACTCCGCCGGTCAATCGCAGCGGGCGCGGCAGCTTCTCAACCTAAATCGCAGCAGGCACGCGCAGTGAGCCACAGTCGAGCGAACCTCAACCGGGCGCGGTTCCCATGAGAATTTCGATCGGTTTAGGTGACTCGTACGGACGGCGCTCGATGTCCGCGGTGGCTTGCGCCATGTCGACGCGCGGGACCGGCTGGGCGTCGCGGCAGTAGATGTACGCGCAGGCGCAGTAGTCGTCGACTCGCTCGGCGATGCCATGCGCGACGACGCGCGGGTTGTCGCGCAGCCAACCGGTGCCGGCCGCGGGGTTCGAGCGCTCGAGTGACTCGAACTCCGCCTCCGACGTGCCGAGCGGCACGGCGGCGTAGCCGATCTGCTGGATCGTCACGCGCAGGTCGCGCGAGAAGATCACCGGATCGACGACGTGCCAGCGGTAGAAGCTCACGAAGTCGGGGATCGGTCCCGACTCGGGCGCGCGCAGATCGAGCGGCACGCCGCCGTACAGCGCGTGGTGTGAGCCCATCCCCCAGGCCGTTCCCACGTAGTCCTCGAGGCCCGTGCCGCAGATCGTTGGATACGCGCCGTCGCCGTCGCGATAGATTTTCAGCTCACCCTCGCCGTACCAGCCGAAGTGTTTCTGCGGCAAGGTGCGAATGCCGACGCTGCAGCCGAGATAGCGACCCGGCCCGCGCAGGCCTTCCGCGATCGTGAAGTCGCGCTTCAAGATCGTCGGGTTCTCGCGGCGAAACGAGACGTGCAGGAGCCCGGCGTCGGGCTCGTGCTTCGCCTCGAGTGTGTAGTCGAGCTGGTAGTAGAGCACCGTCGGACGCGGCGAGTGATTCGTGAGCTCGATTCGAACGCGCCGCCGGAACGGCAGCGGCAGATACGAGTTGAAGCCGCGCCCTTCCTGCGCCGCGAGCAGCGCCGATGTGTACGCCGCGGGCCGGCCGTGAGGCAGTCCGAAGAAATCGAGCGCGGGCACCGAAATCGACGGCTCCGCCGCGCCGTCGTAGAACACCTCGACGAGCAGCGCGCGCATGCGCTCGGGGCGCGCGGGCGGGAACGTCATCCAGATGTGTCGGATCGTGCCGGGACCCTCGAGGTCCGCGAGCACCACCTTCTCGCGGGGCTCGATGCGCCGGCTCGGCGCGCCCTTGCGACCCGCGTGCGACTGGCCGCCGGCGCCGCGCGCGCCCGTCGGGTTTTCGAACGTGACCGCGCGCGAGTCGAGCGCGAGATCGATGCGAGATGGATCGAGTGAAACGAACATCGCGCGACTCTACCGCGAACGATGCGGCCGAGAAAAGCCGGCGAGCTCCGTGGTACGGTACGAGCCATGAAGACTTGGGTTCGCGATGGCGTGCGCATGTGCTACGCGGAGTCGACTCTCGCGGGCGCGAACGCGGCGCCGATCGTCTTCGTGCACGGCTGGTGCTGCGACCACCGCTACTTCGCGCCGCAGTTCGGCCACTTCTCCACGCGACACCACGTGGTGGCGGTCGATCAGCGCGGCTTCGGCGCGAGCGACAAGCCGCAGCAGAAGTACACGATCGAGGGCTTCGCCGACGATCTCGCCGCGCTGTGTCGCGAGCTCGGCCTCGTGAAGCCCGCGCTCGTCGGTCACAGCATGGGCGGCGCGATCGTGCTCGCCGTCGCCGCGCGCCATCCGAACCTGCCGCGCGCGATCGCGCTCTGTGACCCGGCGGTGATCATCCCGTCGTACGTGCTCGAGGCGACTCAGGGGTTCATCGCCGCGCTCGCCACGCCCGACTACAAGAACGTGGCAGCGGCCTTCGTGGAGCAGCGGCTCTTCGGCCCGAAGGACGATCCCGTGCGGCGCGCGCGCATCATCGCCGACATGTGTGACACGCCGCAGCACGTGATGCTCTCCGCGTTCCAGAGCTTGTTCTCGTTCGACAGCGAGTCCGCGGCGCGCGCTTGCAAGGTGCCTACGCTGTTGATCGACGCCGAGGCGCCGCTTCCCGATCGCGCGCGCTTCCGCGAGCTCTGCCCGCAGCTCGTCGGCGCGCAGACGGCGGGCGCCGGTCACTTCCACCAGCTCGAAGTTCCCGAGCAGGTGAACTCGATGCTCGAGAGATTTCTAGCGAAGTCAGTCGGCTGAGACCCGAGGCGAGGGCCGCCCCGAGCCGAGGGGCAAGCGGCGCAGCCGCGCGCAGCGACGCGCAGCGGAGCGAAGTCAATCAGACGCGGTGACGCGCCGTCTCGTCGCGGTGCTTGCGCAGGTACGCCATGAAGGGCGTCCCGCCGGTGCCGACCGCGGTCGGGTTGGCCGGGCCGGTCGAGCTCTGGTGGTGGATGTAGCGAGCCGCGTAGTCGAGGTGCGTGGAGCGGAACGCCTCGAGCCAGCGCAGACAGTCGTCGTAGGCCTCGTGCAGCTCGCGGTCCGACGAGCGGAGCACGGCGGCGCGGATGCTGGGAGCGGCATCGACGGCCTCGAGGAACGCGCGGTGCCGCGGCGGCATGTAGTCGCGCATCTCGGCGAGATACACGCGCAGCGGATCGCCCGAGTGCTCGACGCCGAGCGCCGCGTCGAGCGCGGGCACGATCCCGCTCTGCGCGCCCGTCTCGCCGCGCAGGCGCTGCGGTCGACCGCCGAGCGCCGGGACGCCTTCGTAGACCACGCCTTCGGGCAGCAGCGGGTGGTCTTTCCAGCCGTGGATGTACGGCCGCACGCGCCGGTAGTACACGTACGGATCGCAGAGCTCCGGCATGCGCCCGAGACTCTGACAGAGTGACTCGATTCCGGACGCGACCGCCTCGAGCCGCCCCGCGAGCTCGCTCTCGTCGTCGGCTCGCGCGCACGAGGTCGCCGGGCCGAGCTCGCGCAACACGCGCGCCGCGCGCGCCTCGATTTCGAGGTGAACGAGGATGAACCAATCCTCGTCCGCGCCGCCCAGAAAGTTCTGCACGATGGCGAGATTGCCGAGCTCGAGTGGACCGCTCGGGTCGATGCGCCGCCAGTTGTCGAGCGCATACGACGCGTACGAGAGCACCGGCGGCCGGCCGAGGCGCGCGGCCACGGCGCACCAAGGCAGCGCGACGGACGCGGGAATCGCGGCCGCGGGCTCGGGCCCGCCCCAAACATACGCGTGGCCGAAATACGAGAGCAGCAGCATCGCGCGGCGCAGTGGGCCGCCACCGGAAAGTGTCGCGGGGTCGAGCAAGGGCAGCGCCGCGAGCGCAGCGCGCGCGCGACCCGCGGCCAGGCGCTTGGGCAAATCGCCGGCGAGCTCGTCCCAGCGAGCGAAGTCCCGCGGCAACTCGAGAACGGGGTCCTGAACCGGGAGGAAGCCTCGCTCCCGCGAGAGCTCGAACTGCTTCAGATCGTCCAGGTCTGCCATGCCGATTCCTTCGGGACACGCGGACATGGGCTGGAGGGCTGCCTGCCCGAAAGTCTCTCGCACGCCCCCGTATCTCGGCGCCGGGCTCGGTCTTTTCGCGGAGGCGCGTGTACTCTTGGCTGCATGAACGCTCTCGCGCGCATCCGCGCATGGCTCGCGAGCTCGGTCGCCGCCGATCTCGACCGGGGCCTTCCGATCGCCGAGACGGTCCAGTGGGTGTCGCTCGTGTACGGCAGCGTCTCGCTGCTCACGGTCGTGGCGATTCTGCTCTCCTTCCCCGAGGCGTCGTCGTGGCGCGTGGCGACGGCGCTGGGCTGTGTGGGGCTGAATGCGCTCGCGCTCGCGCTGGTGCGCTACGAGCACCCGCGTGCGGGCGCGCTCGTGCTCGTCTCGAGCTGCTGGCTCTCGCTCTTGCTCGCGCTGGCGATGACCCGCGGTCTGTCGATGGCCGCTCAGTCTGGCTTGGTGCTCGCGATCTGCTCCGCAGGGCTCTTGCTGGGGCGCACGCCGGCGTTCGCGCTCGCGTTCTTTTCCGCGCTCGCGGGTCCGGTGTTCGGCGGAATGCAGCTCGGCGTGCCGGCGATCGAGAGCGCGCCGCACATGTACACCGGGGGCCTGTGGCTGATGCAGGCGCTGATCTTCTTCAGCTCCGCCGCGCTGGTCTCGATCACCGTCGCGCACGCCGAGCGCGCGCTCGCGCGCTCGAAACGCAGCGAGAGCCGCTTCCGCGCGATCGCGGAGAGCATGCAGGACATCGTGGTCGAGTTCGATGCGGCGGATCGCGTCTCGTACGCGAACCCGGTGTTCCTGGCGCGCCGCAACGTGGCCTCGATCGATGCGCTCGCCGAGAGGCGTCTCGGCGATCTGATGCATCCCGACGATAGGGAGCGAGTCACTCGCGAGCTGCGCCGCGTGCGCGACACGGGCGGCACCGCGCACTTCACCGGGCGCGTCGTGCGCCCGAACGGCGAGGTCGCGACCCTCGACTTGAGCGCCGGCGGGATTCTCGACGAGGGCGGCGAGCGCCGCGTCGTCTCCGTCGGCCGCGACGTGACGGCGCAGCGCGCGGTCGAAGACGCGCTGCGAGACAGTGAAGAGCGCTATCGCATGCTCACCGAGCACGCGCCGGACATGATCGTCGAGCACGACGAGTCCGGGCACGTCGTCTACATGAACCGCGCGGCGCGCGAACGCGGTCCGATGGCGAGCTCGGGGACCGAGTTCGGCGAGTGGAACCACCCCGACGACGTCGAGAAGTGCCGCAAGGCGTTCGAGGAAGCGATGACACTCGGCCGTGTCACGCGGCTCGTACATCGCATGCGCCACAAGGACGGCAACTACCGCTGGGTCTCGTCGTCCGGCGCGCCGTACCGGACGTCCAAGGGCGAGATGCACCTGGTCGGCCAGACGCGCGACATCAGCGAGGAGGTCGAGCTCCAGGAGCAGCTGCGCCAAGCGCAGAAGATGGAGGCCATCGGCCGCCTCGCCGGCGGCGTGGCGCACGACTTCAACAACCTGCTGACGGTGATCGGCGGCTACGCCGGTCTGCTCGACGCCTCCGCCGCGCTCGATCCGACCGTGCGCGAGCCGGCGCGCGAGATCATGGCCGCCGCGGAGCGCGCGGCCGGACTCACTCGCCAGCTGCTCGCGCTGTCACGCCGCCAGCTCGCGAGGTCCGCGATCGTCGATTTGAACGCGGCCGCGCGCGCGCTCGAGCCGATGTTGCGCCGCACGCTGCCCGAGAGCATCGAGCTCGATCTTACGCTCGATCCGGAGTTACCGCCCGTCGAGGCCGATCCGTCTCAGCTCGATCAGATCCTCCTGAATCTCTCCCTGAACGCGCGCGACGCGATGCCGGCGCGCGGCCGCCTGCGCATCGAGACACGCCGCGGCGAAGGCGGCCGTTCGCTGCTGCTGCTCGTCTCGGACACGGGCGTCGGCATGAGCGAGGAGACACGGCTGCGCGCCTTCGAGCCGTTCTTCACCACCAAGCCCCCGGGAGAGGGCTCGGGCCTCGGGCTGTCGACGACCTATGGCATCGTGCAACAGATCGGCGGGTCGATCTCGCTCGACAGCGCGCCCGGCTGCGGCACGCGCGTGGTGATCGAGCTGCCGGCCGCATCGCTCGCGCTCACCCCGGTCGAGCCTGCGACGCCGCCCACGGCCTGGCCCGAGCGCGACGCGTCGCTCCTGCTCGTCGAGGACGACCCGGCGGTGCGCCGGCTGCTCACGCAGATGCTCGAGGGCTCGGGCTACCGCGTGGTGGCCGCGGCGAACGGCGACGAAGCGCTGGCGCTCGCGGACGCGGGCAGCCTCGCGGTCGATCTCGTGCTGAGTGACTACGTGCTGCCGGGTATCTCGGGAGTCGAGCTGTGTGTCGCTTTGCGCCGGCGCTTCCCCGAGCTGCGCATCCTTCTCATGACCGGTCACGCCGAGCTTCCGCCGGGCGCCGCGGCGCTGCCCTCCGGCGCTGAGCTCCTCGGCAAGCCGTTCACGCGCGAGCAGTTGGAAGCCCTCCTCGCGCGGCAGCTCTCCGCGACCTAGCGATGCAGATCGAGAGATTCTCGGAGCGCGCGCCGATCGAGCGCTTCCTGCGGCGCTCCGCGGCGGAGCACATCTACGCGCTCGCGGATCTCGACGACGCGTTCTGGCCCGATACGCGCTGGTTCGGGACACGCGGAAGTGACGGCGAGATCGACGCGCTGTGTCTCGTGCTCGAGAAGCTCGCCTTGCCGATCCTCTACGCCGTCGCCGAGCCGCGCGATCCCGCGACCTTGGCGCTCGCGCGCGCGCTCGTGCCGCAGCTGCCGCGCCGCTTCTTCGTGAACCTTCCGGTCGGCTACGAGAGCGTGTTCGCCGACACGCACGAGATCGCGCCCCACGGCGAGTATGTGAAGATGCAGCTCGAAGATGCGAACGCGCTGGCGAAGTTCGAGCTTCCCGGGATCGAGAGACTCGGGCCCGAGCACTCCTCGGAGCTCGAGGAATTCCGTGCGAAACGGGCCTACCGCGACGGCGAGAAGGCGGGTGGCTTCTTCGCGCACTACATGCTGGAGCAGTTTCCGTGGTTCGGGCTGCGCGAGCGCGGCGAGCTGGTCTCGGTGGCGGGCGTGCACGTGTTCTCGCAGCGCTACGGTGTCGCGGCGCTCGGCAACGTCGCGACCACACCGGAGCGCCGCGGCCACGGACTCGCGCGCGCGGTGTGTGCGCGGCTCGCGCGCGAGCTAGCCGCGCGCGTTCCGCTCGTCGGTCTGAACGTCGCGACCACGAACGTTGCGGCGATCCGCTGCTACGAGGCGCTCGGGTTCCGAGCGCTGCTGCGCTACGAGGAGGCGGTGCTCAGCCTGCGTGACCACTCTCTCGGAGGTCTGCGTCGATGAAGCGGTCTCTCTCGCTGGCGGCCTGTGCGGTTCTTGCGGCCAGCCCCGCGGCGCACGGGCGCACGATCGAAGTGAGTTCGGGCGAGTCGATCCAGGCCGCGGTCGACCGCGCGGCCTCGGGCGACACCATCGCGGTTCACCCGGGAACGTACGCGGGCGACGGCGGCCTCGCGCTCGTGCACGTGCGCAAGAGCGGGCTCCGGATCGAAGGAGCGCGCTCGGCGGTGATCGATGCGCGCGGCTACCGCTACGGCATCCTGGTCGGCGAGGACGGGCCGGTCGGCGCGGACGGCTGCGTCGCGGTCACGGTCAGGGGCTTCGCGCTCGACGGCCTCACCGTGCGCAGCGCCGAGCACGCGGGCTTGCGACTCACCGGGGTCGACGGCTTTTCGGTGCGCGGCGGCGCGTATCTCGAGAACGGCGCATACGGTATTCGCCCGCGCTGCTCCGCGCACGGTCTCGTCGCGAGCAACTTCATCTCGGGTCACCGCGACGCGGCGATTCAGGTCGGTGACTCGGACCACGTCGTCGTCGAGAACAACGCTGTGACCGAGAGCGGCGTCGGCGCGGTAGTCGAGAACTCGAGCTTCGCCGTGCTTCGCCACAATCAGATCTTCGGCAACTCGGCGGGCATCGTCGTGCTCGTGCGCCCGCATCTTCCGCTGCCAGTCACCGACCACGTACGCATCACCGAGAACGCGATCGTGCAGAACGACCTTCCGAACCCCGTCTCGGCCGACGGCGGCGATGGGATCGGCGCGATCCCGAGCGGTGCCGGCATCCTGAACGCCGGCGGCGACCACGTGACCATCGAGCGCAACATCATCCTGGGGAATGACTCGTTCGGCTTGGCGACCGTGGCGAGCCCATTCGCGCTCGCCGACCCGCGCATCGATCCGTTCCCCGACGACCAGCGCGTCGAGCACAACGTGATTCTTCTGAACGGGCAGAGCCCCGACCGCGAGCGCCCGACGCCGCCCGGCGCGGACATCGTGTTCGTGCCGAGCCTCGTCGACTTCGCGAGCGGTGCGCTCCTGCTGCCCGACCCCGACTCGAGCGACGACTGCTTCGGCGACAACCGCTTCTTCACCGAGCATCCGGCGGGAGTGACTGGCGGCATGGCGTGTCCGTGAGTCACTCGCCCGAGAAGCCGTGCGTCGGCATCCTCGCCAACCCGCTGTCGGGTCGCGACGTGCGCCGCGTCGCCGCGCGCGCCGACACCTCGACGCCGCAGAGCAAGCGCAATCAGGTGGCGCGCATCGCCATCGGCGCGGTCGCCGCGGGCGCGAAGCGCGTGCTGGTGATGCGCGAGCCGTTCCGTGTCTCGATCTCGGCGATCGAAAATCTCGTGCTGGACGCCGAGCTCGTGGCGCTCGACGTGGGCGCGCGCCTCGACGCGGGCGACACCGTGCGCGCGGCCGAGGCGATGCGCAAGGCGGGCTGCGCGGCGATCGTCGTGCTCGGCGGCGACGGCACGAACCGCGCGATCGCGCGCGTCTGGCGCGACGCGCCGCTGGTGCCGCTCTCGACCGGCACGAACAACGTCTTTCCCCGCCTGGTCGAGCCGACCACGGCCGGCGCCGCGGCGGGACTCGTCGCTTCGGGAGCCGTGCGCCTCGACGAGGTCGCGCGCCGCGCCAAGTGCGTGCGCGTGCAGATCGACGGCGAGCCCGACGACTTCGCGCTCGTCGATGCCGCGTTCCTCGTCGACGACCACGTCGGCAACCTCATGCCCTTCGAGCCCGAGAAGCTGCGCACGCTCGTGCTCGCGCGCGCGGAGCCGACGGCGCTGGGCATGTCGCCGATCGGCGGCTTGCTCCAGCCCGTGGGCGCCGCCGACGACGGCGGACTCACCGTCCGCTGCGGCGCGGCTGGTGACTCGGGCCGCGAGTTACTCGCGCCGGTGTCCGCCGGGCTCTACCGCACGGTGAACGTGCAGAGCTTTCGGCGCGTCGCCTTCGGCGAAGCGGTCGAGATCCGCGGTCCCGGCGTGCTCGCGTTCGACGGTGACCGCGAGCGCAAGCTCGGCCCGGGCCAGCGCGCGCGAGTGTCGATCGAACGCGACGGCCCGTTCGTGATCGACGTCGAGCGCGCGCTCCAGCTCGCGGCCGAGCGCGGCTCGTTCCTCGACCGCAAAGGCTGGCGCGACGCCTACGACGTGCGCTCCGGTCCGCGTCCGCCGCCGAGAATCGCCCCGAGCTCCTGACCCTGGCGCTCGAGCGACGTCAGCCAGTGCTCGTGCTTCGCGGGATCGGCGGCCGTGAGGTTCAGGCCGCGCACCGTGGTGCGCAGGAGCGCCTGCGAGTCACGGTCGTGATCGAGGTCGATCACGTTCAAGCACGCGGAATCCTGCTCCATGCGCGGCATCGCGCCGAGCGGCGCGCCGAGCGCCCAGGCGAGGATCACGCGATTCACGCCGCCGTGCGCCACGAGCAAGAGCCGCTGCCAGGTCGGCTGCGCGACGATGCGCTGCAGCGCGCCCGTCACACGTGTGTGTAGGTCCGCGTAGCTCTCGCCGCCGAGGAAGCGCCCGTCCGGGCGCTCCGCTTCCCAGATCGAGTACGCGACGTCGCGCGCCGTGATCGAGACACCGGGACCGCGCGGCCCGCCGCGCACCTCTTCGAGCTCCGCCACGCGCTCGAGCGGCAAACGCTTGTCGGCCAGCACGATCTCCGCTGTCTCGACGGTGCGCGGCAGCCCCGAGCAGATCGCGCGATCGAAGTGCGCGGGCGCGAGCAGCGCGCCCATGGCCGCCGCCTCGCGCCGCCCGTGCGCGGTGAGTGGCACGGCGCGCGGATCGCGCGCGATGCGCCCATCTATGTCCAGGTACGCCGCCTCGGCGTGGCGCATCAAGTAGATGCGCCGGCGCACGCCCAGATCGAACGGAAGCTCCATCGCGGGCTAGTGTACCCGCTACGGGTTTACCCGTCGGCCCGCGCGAGCCGCACCGCAGATGCCGCCCTCGACGACCTCGCGCGACGCGAGTCAGTCGCCAGTGACTCGAGCCGAGGGGGCGCTAGGCATCTCCGATCTCCGGTGGTGGGCGGGGGCAATGGGGGTTGCTCCAATCACCCGAAGACCAGAGATGCCGAGCGCAGGAACGCATGGCGCACCAGGTTCGGCGAGAGCTTTGTAGAACCGCGTCGTCGCGGCTGGAAGCCCATCGTCATCGTCGCGCGCGCCATGCGGACACGATTCACTGCTAGAACTGGGCCAATGCATCCATTGATCGCCTCAGAGTTTGAAAGCGCGCGTGACTGCGGGGTCGAATCGCCTCAGGATCAGGGCGACGGAGGAGACTGAGACAGGCCGGAGTCGGGTCGCGGCCGCTGCTGCCGAGCGGAATTCCCTTTTTCGTGTGGAACATTGAACAATCGCTCACGTTCGACCGCGGGCTCGGCGTCGAGATTCCCGCCGAGAAAGTCTGAGTTCCCGAACGGGCTGAAGCGCGGGGCCGGCGCTTTGATCCCGCGCGTGCGGCCCACTCGAAAGTAACCGCACGGTCCGGCCGATGATTCCCGCCAGCAGTGATCGCTGCGGGAGGCGAACGTGGCCGGTGTCGTCCTGTTCCGGATCCCGAAGACCCTCGAGGCGGTGCACTACCCCGAGGCGAAGGCTGTGGTCGCGCACTGGGAGTCACTCTGCACGCCCGACTGCTGCGCGGCGATCGAGCGCGGCAGCGGCGAGTGCCGGCGGCTCGGCGCGAAGAGCTGGATCGTCGACCTGACCAAGAACCCCGGCGTGCCCACGCAGGCCGATCTGCGCTGGATGGAGACCATCGGCGTCGCGCTCGCCAAGAAGAACGGCGTCGTGGCGGTCATCAACATCCACGGCGCGAGCGCCGTCGCGTCGCTCGGCTCGAAGCGCTGGAGCAAGGGCGCCAGCGCCGGCGGACTCACGACCTACGACTGCCACTCGCTCGCCGACGCGCTCGCGCTGGCGGCGGAAGTGGCGAGCGGCAAGGCCGCATAAGGAAGGGAGACGAGCATGACGGAAGTGACTCTCTTCACCGTTCCGAAGACGTTGACCGCCACCCACTACCCCGAGGTGAAGGCGATCGTGGCGCGCTTCATCTCGTTCAGCAGTCCAGAGCTTCGCGCGGCATCCGAACGCGGCTTCGCCGAGTGCGCCCGCTTGGGCGTCCTGAGCTGGATCGTCGACCTGACCGGCAACCCCGGGGTTCCCTCGCAGGCCGACCTCGCGTGGATCGAGAACGCCGCCGTCGAGATGATCAAGCGCAAGGGCGTCCGCGCCGTCATGAACGTGCACGGCGCGAGCGCGATCGCCTCCATGGGGCCCAAGCGCTGGAACAAGAGCGCGAGCGAGGGCGGTCTCTCCACGTACGATTGCGAGTCGCTCGCGGATGCCCTCAACCTGGCCGCCGAGGTCGCGGCGGGGCGCGCGGCCTAGCGGGCGCGAAGCAGAGAAGGAACGAGCGAATGGCGAACTTCACACTCTTCAGCGTTCCCAAGGCCGTCACGGTGACTCATCATCCCGCGGCGCACGCGTGCATGGCCACCTGGACCGCGCTCAGCGCACCGTGTTTCCGCGAAGCGGTCACGCGCGGGCTGAACGAGTGCGGGCGGCTCGGCGCCCGGTCGTGGATCGTGAATCTCACCGGCCCGAGCCCCGGCGTGCCCACTCAGGCCGACGTGAAGTGGATCGAGACCGACGCGATCGAGATCGCGAAGTCGAACGGCATCCTCGCCGTCATCAACGTGCTCGGCGCATCGGCCGTCGCCACGATGGGCGCGAAGCGCTGGAGCAAGCTCGTGACCGCCGGCGGTCTCTCGACCTACGACTGCAGCAGCGTGAGCGACGCGCTCGCGCTCGCGACCGAGATCGCCAGCGGCAAAGCCGACCAAGACTAGGCCGCGCCTCGACGGCGCGATCATGCGCGCGAGCTCACGGCGCGAGACCCCAGCGCGAACAGCGAGCGCACGAGCAAGTCGAGGCTCACCGAGCGATCCCCCGCCTCCATCTTCGCGACGCGCGACTGACTCGACGAGAGCTTTTTCGCGAGCTGCGTCTGAGTGAGTCTCTGCAGCTCGCGGACCCGACGCAGACCGTCCGAGAGCCTACGCTCGTCGCCGCCGGCATCCGGCGCTTCGCCGAGAGCTTCGGCATCGGGCCGCCCGAGATCGACGACTCGTTCTACGCGCACATGAACGAGCACCCCTGGCCGGGAAACGTGCGCGAGCTACTGAACGTAGTTGAGTGACTTGCTGGGCCGGTTCTTGAGGGGACTGAATCCTGAGAAAATGGCTGGGCGGAGTTTCAGGGCGCGCTGCCCCGCCAGTCAGCGCAATCCCAGCTCTTCACCAGTGAAGGCGCATGCAGCAGCGTCTTCGTACGCCTGATCAAGTTGCGGCTGGAGTGCCATGAGGCCAGCGAGCCGTTGAATGATCGATCTCAAGTACTGAGCCTCGTCTGTGGATAGGGGCGAGCCTCCGCGCCGGTCTGCATGACGATGGCCGAGCCACTTCCGGATCACCGGATAACCGCCGAGTTCGTATCGCCAAACTGCGCTCGGTACGTTCGACAGGCAGACACCTCGGTTCAAGTAGAGATCTCCCGTCATGCTGCCCCACGCTTCAAGAGGCAACTCACTATCTGAGAAAGCCCGCTCAAGCCAGCGTCCTTTCGCAGCGCCGAAGTAGGAGATCGTGACGCGGAGATCCACTGCGGTCCTGGGTGGGGACACGATAGCTCCAAGGGCGCGAACTCGATCACGCCCGAGAACCTCCAAGAGCACCGGCATCGGATCAGCTTGGGCATCGAGCAGCAGCGCGATCTTACCGCCGAGCAGGGCGGCTCTCTCGAATATCGCTCGATCCCGTGGAATCGGAACGTGCGCCCAGTCGTGAGCCAGTGCTTCGCGATGGTCACTCTCGTACCGGCGAGCGTGACCGAATGCGAGAGTACACCGAATCAGTGAGGACACGAATGCCTTGGCATTCGATGACTCTCGGTCGCCCGACAGCGAGAAAGCATTGCTTGCGGCTTTCCATGCCTTCGGGGCGATATTCGCGACTCGCGCGGTAGTGAGCGCCGAGAAATGTGCCTCACGCGGAAAGCACGCACATCCTACGTCGTGCGCATGGAGGTCAACGAGAGAGCGAGAAAAAAGAGGGCGAGCTTCCGAGACCCGGCGCGGCTGCGGGACGGCCAGCAGGAACTCGTTCGCGTTGAGATTGTCACCGAATTCCGGGCGGTGCCGATTCAGCAGCTTGCCGCGACTCTCGTAGTAAATCCATCTCTGATCAAGGGGAAAGAGCATGTACGGCAGGAGGTGACTGGGATCGAACGAAGACTCACTCCGGAGCGCGTTCCACGCATCGCGCGGATTGAACCCTGCCCGAGGAATCGCCAAGCCTGGAGCCGCCGCGGCTGCTTCCTCGAAGGTCGCAGCTGCTAGGTAGGCCCTCATTCGCTCTTCCAGCAAATCGCGGCTCATATCGATCGACGCTTCCGTCGAGGCCGCGGTTGGGGTTGACCCCCTGGATCGAGACCGGAAACAGCTCATCCAGCGAGGGCCAACTCTCGTATCCCGCATTCACGTCGACGGGCGAGAGTCTCCATCGGGATGCTTCGGTTGCCGCGAACTGCACGTAGTCCCGCGGGCCTTCTGGTACAGCGGCTGCCGCCTCGCGGCGGGTTGCTGACCATGATTCAAGGTCAAGTGAGTCCAACAGTGATCGGCGCTTCGCGTCCGCGCGTCCCCACAGGTCGCGGTAGCGGATCGAAGACTCATCCGGACGCAGCTTCGACTGTCGCCGTTTGAGGAGCGTGCTGATACACGTGCCGACCTGAATTCCCCCAGAATCGCTTGGCGTCGAGAATGCGCTCTGATCTGCCGATCCTGCTCCCGGCAATCCAGCTGGAATGACCTTTCCAGTCCGATATTTATCTCCATTCAGGTTGTCGATCCAGATCGTATGGAAGTTAGTAAGAAGTGACTCGCGCATGATCGGATGCGAGCGCCCTGTTAGGAACGAAGAGTTCGATATGTACGAGACCACTCCGTACTCTGCTCGTTCCCCGATTCGTTTCTCCGCAAGACGGAAGAAGCGAATGTAGAGGTCGTCGAGTAACTGCTTGCGAATCCCCCATTTTGCATAGAGGAGGCTCTCGCCCTTCTGCCCCAGGATCGGCTCACCATCGGCGCCGAGTTTCAACTTTCCCCTTCGATCCCGCTTCTCTGCGCGGACAATCCCCTTGTAGTGGTCGACGAGGTCGGCTTCTTCTTCGATCGCCTCACCTGCGAACCGGTTGTACGGCGGATTCCCCAGGATCACGATCACACGTGCGTCTCGCTTCACACGGCAAGCTGAGTCGTGCTCTTCCTTGAGCTCCGGGAAGTTGATCTTGATCTGTTCGTCACCCTCCCATCCTGTGAGCGCGTTCGTCAGGAAGACCGCAGGTCGTGTATCAGCCCCTGGCGCACTACCGAGCTCCGATAGAACGAGGTAGAGCTGCAGCTGCGTGACCACAAATGGAGCGGTCAAAATTTCGAATCCGAAAATTCGTTTAGTCACTGCGTCAAGGACGACCTGACCGAGCAATGCGTCGTCGCCACGGTCGCGGACATCTCCAGCAATGCAACGAATGACTTCGAGAAGGTAGGCTCCAGTCCCGCAGCATGGGTCGAGCACCACGACACGTTCGTCGGCGAACCCGCGAGCACACCCGAGCTCAGAGCGGAGGAGTGAGTCAATCTTGCGGACCTGGTACCGAACGATCTCGGGAGGGGTGTACCAGACGCCGAGTTCCTTTCGAAGCTCCGGATCGAATGCCTCCAGAAACGGCTCATAAAAGTAGGTGAGCGCGCTCGCAGAAAGATCCTCACCCTCAGCGAGAGACGGCAAGCGGAACCGACTGAAGAACAGCTCGCTCTCGACGCGACCGAGCGCCTCGGCTGCTCGATCGAGATGTGGACCGAGCCTCAGCTCTGCGAGCCGATCCGGATGCTTGAACTCGTAAAACAGCTTCCCGAGGAATGGAATCTTGAGATAACGCTCCATCCGTTCCCAATCGAACGGACTACCATCATTTGCGCGATACCAAAGCACCCAGCCAGCGAACAGACCATAGTAGGCAGTCTGAACAAGCGAGGATCTGAAGAATTCCTCCCCCTCCTCCGAGGTGAACGAGAGCCCTAGGGCCGCCTTGTAGTCCTCGAGCAACGGTGCAACCGCATCGAAGCGAGTCGGGAGGTCCGCCTTGGCACGTCGTGCCAGAAGCGCGAGGACGCGCGCGAGCGACGACGGGTCTGCGATAGGTGCGAACTCCGTGACTGCCCGCTCGAGGATCGCGCGAAGGTCTCGAAGCCCATCCTCAGAGAGAGCCTTTCGTTCGGAAATCGCGTCTTCCGAACCCCAGAGCTCCGCGGTCGCGAGTATCTCGCGGTCAGCCGGCGGCACTGGCTCACCTGGTTTTCGCGCATAGCCGGCTCGCGGTGCAATAAGGGCGACCGCTCGAACGTTTGTCGCAAGCAAGACGCCTGTACGGGCGAGGTAGCGGCCGACCTGGTCGTTGCGATCTGTAGACATGACCAGATCTCGAAGCCCGGCGCTGGGAGGCTTTACTTCGGCAAGCACGACCGGAAAGTCGCCCTGGTCGTAGATTGCGAGATCCGGGAGATCCGTCCCGCCGTGCTCGCGCCGTTCCGAGGTTGCGACGCGGACCTCGAACCCGAGCCCCAGCCCTTCCAGCAACTTCGCCCAGAGCTCACGGATGCTTGGGTAGTACGACGGCTCAGTCGTGCTGTCCGCGTTATAGAGATCAGTGACTTGCGAGACGAACAGCAGTCCCGCGGCTCGTGGACCAGAGAGTGGTGCGTTCAGCGCAGTTCCCTCGTGTTCCTTGCGGTCCGCACACTCAATCCCCGTTCTGGCCGGTGGGTGAGGTGACGAATATCCTTCCCGTCACCGATCCGGCAACTATGCCGTTTCAGACCCGAGCCCTGGCGCAACGGAGGCAGACCGAGCGACTGAAGAAGCCCGTTTAGCACCTCCTGATCGATGGCGGCCAGCGCGCCGTCCGTGACAGAAAGAGGTGAGACTACGAGCGATAGGCGGGCAAGTCAGATACTTCGCTCCTACTTCGCGCGTGGGCGCGGGCAAATCTTGGCGGTCTCGATGAGCTTCTGGAGGGCCGAGATCGGGACCACGTTCGCGATGCCCGAGTTCTCTTCGAATACGATGCGCGGCCGATGGGTTTGTAGGCTTATTGCGGGTTCCTGGTACGGAATATAGCTCGAGACTACGCCGACCAAGCGTTCTTCGTTCAGAACACCCGACGAAATCCCTACGCCGACCTTGATCTGCGGGACGTAGACGACCGGACCGCCGCTATTTCCAGGAAACACGAACGCCTCGATAAGAAGGCCCTCTTTGCCTCGCCCCGCAACTATCCCATGTCGAGCTACAGGTTGGTTGTGAGTCGAGGAGCGGAGCCCGAGCGGGAATCCAAGCACAAGGACAGGTGCCCCGATGTTGAGCAGCTCGGGCTCTATGAACTGCGCGGTGTCCACGACCGGGGGAGGGCCGGATGATTTGCGCCACGCAAAGACTCGTGCGGCGAGATCCGATGTATCCGAGAAGTACCAGCCGCCGACGTTCGCTTTCAGCGTATCCTCCTCTGACACCCGGGAGTCAGAGGCAGCTAGGTCGCTACGCCTATAGCCGAGCTTCGGGACCAACTCTTTGTTCTCATTCCTGACGACGTGGGCTGCCGTGACGAGAAGCGTTCGATCTGGGCAGCCGGCGACCAAGAAGCCAGTACCGACCGGGGTGTCTCCGCTCTCGATCGACACCACCGCATCAAGCCATCGCTCGTTGAAGTAGGAAGTGGCCGTCGGACTTGGTTCCCCGGCGAGGACGGTGTTCGCAGCAAGACTCGACAGGACCAACGCCGCGAGCGCAGACCGTTGAAATGACGAAGTCGTAAGGACGCCAACGAGCGCAGCGGGTGAGAGGAGACATTTCATCGGATGACTCCGGAACGAGTGCTTCCTGAAGCGGATCAAATCACTAGGGGAGCTCGTAGGCAAGCTACTCTTTGACAGGGTCCTTCAACTGCGGATAGGGTCGCTAAGGAGCGCCGCGATGGTCTGGCAAGACCTTCCGTCTATCAACTGGCCGGGCGCGGCCCTCTCGTTTGGGCTCGCATGCGTCGTTCTCTTTCGCATGAGGATAGGAGAACTCCTGGGCCGCCTGAAGAGTGTCCGAATCGGAGGCAACTCGATCGATGTAGGTTCTACTCCGAATCCACAGGAGGCCGCGCTCGCGGGACCAAAGAAGTCCGAGTCGCAACGCGCTGAAGAAATCCTCCACGGCTTCGCGGACGCGGTTATTCTCGAACATGAAAAACGGATTGCTGACGACTTGGAACAACAGGGCATCGTTCAAGGAGAGAAGAGAGACCAACTTCTGCGGCGTCTCCTAGCGGCCGCCGTCATGAGCATCGAGTTTGAACGTCTGTATCGGGCGGTCTACGGAAGCCAGATACTGGCTCTCCAGAAGTTGAACGAGAGAGCACCAATCGGACTCCCACTCGACCAACTCCGACTTTTCTACAACCTCGGCCGAGACAGCTTTCCAGCAGTATATGCGAGCTACAACCTTGAAGAGTGGCTCGCGTTCCTAGAGAGCTTCGGATTGATCAATCGATCAACCGGGAACATTCAGTTGTCCGTGAGAGGGCGATCGTTTCTTGTCTACCTGACGAACCAAGGG
>JBGQIB010000045.1:0-29869 GCA_041498295.1 bacterium
GCGCCTTCGGCGCGGGTGCGGGCTCAGGCTTGGGCTCCGGCTTCGCCTCGACCTGCTCTTCTACCGGCGGCGGCGGAGGCGGCGGCGCCTGCTCCTTGATGATCTGCACCGGCAGGATCTCTTCGCGAATCGTCGGCGTCAGGTACGCCAGGGCCAGCAGCAAGAGGAGCAGCAATGCGTGGAGCGCGGCCGAAATCGTGGCCGAGCGCACACTTTCGGCGCGCGTCTTCGCGACCTCGAGATTCATCCCGGGGAAGGGCTCGCGGCGCGCGGCGGGCGTGCCGGCGCGGAAGGCGGCGCCGATGCGACGGGTGCGCATCGGGCTGCGCCCGTGTCGGCGTTGTATTCGCAAGGGCTGAGTCATCGTTCGCGAGCGCTCCTCGGTTTCGTGGTACTGCCACATTCCCGGGTGTCGCCGCCACTACGTACGTGTCCCGCTCGCGGCTCACGCTGCATGCTCATGAGGCGGCAAGTTCTTGCCGATGTCTCTCATCGGACTGCGCAGCGTGTCGCTCAAGCGGACGGCTGCGCATTGGACGCGGACCCGAAAGGGCCGATTCGGCGCGGTCTTCGACCAGAAGAAGGCGTCGGGATGCTAGTCAAGCGTAGGGTCGGGAGTCAACGCGCGGCGGTGCCGCGCAACCCTGCGAGCGCGCGAGCGATCGGATAGCCTCCCTGCCTCCTCGAAGATGAAGGAACGAGCGTGGACCCAGCCACACAAGCAGCCATGAACGCAGCCGCAGTGCCCTCGAACCCCGGTTTCGACGCGGCGGCGATTCTCCACCTCTTGAACCAGGGCGGACTCACCGTCTATCCGCTGGTCGGGTGCTCGGTCGTCGCGATCACGATCGTCATCATGCAGTTGTTCCGACTGCGCGGTCTCGATCGCCGCAGTCGTCTACTCACGCGCGGCGTCATCGACGCCGTCGTGAAGCAGGATCTGCTGACGGCGCGCTCCCTGTGCGAGTCCGCGAAGACGCCGCTCGCCGGCATCTTTCTCGAGGGACTGCGCTGGCGAAACATCGCGCTCGAAGATCTGAACGCCGTGCTCGGGACCTCGCGCAGCGAGGCGATCTCCGAGATGCGGCGCGGGCTTTGGGTGCTCGGAACGATCGGCTCGCTCGCGCCGTTCATCGGTTTGTTCGGAACGGTCTGGGGTATCTTGAAGTCGTTCCACGACATGGCGATTCAGGGCTCGGGCGGCTTCGCCGTCGTGGCGGCGGGAATTTCGGAAGCGCTCGTGGCGACCGCCGCCGGCCTGCTCGTCGCGATCATCGCGCTCGCCGCGTACAACTGGCTGCAAGTGCGCAACGTCTCGATCGCCGGCCTGTTCGCGCGCTCGTGCGAGCGGCTCGTGCAAGCGCTGCTCTACATCGAGTCGTCGGGCCCGACCTTCGACGACGAGAAGCCCGCGGAGGTCCGGCATGGCCGCCCGCTCCCTGCCTAACGGGGACGACGACGGCAGCGAGGGCATCGTCGCCGAGATCAACATCACGCCGCTGACCGACATCTTCCTCGTGCTCTTGATCATCTTCATGGTCACGACGAGCGTGATCTCGAATCAGGGCAAGGAAGTCGATCTGCCCAACTCGGCCGTCGCGTCGACGACACCAACCGGTGTCAGCGTGACGGTGACTTCCACGGGCGAGATCGAGGTCGATGGGAAGGCCGTGGTCGAACGCGATCTGCCCGCGACCTTGAAGGCCGCGCTCGACGCCGCGAAGGAGAAGATCGTGATTCTCCGCGGCGACAAGAAGGTGCTGCTCGGCCAGGCGGTGAACATCCTCGACCTCGCGCAGGAAGCCGGCGCGAAGGGGATCGCGCTCGCGACCAAGCCGCCCGCTCCCGGCGAAAAGCCGCAGTAGAATCCCGCCCCGACGGGGGGTGCCGATCGTGAAGCGAGTTCTCTTGTACGCGATGGCGCTGTTCTACGCCGGACTGACTTCGTTCGGCTGCGCCTTACTGCGCGCGACTTCGCCGCTTCCGGCCTCGGCTCGGGGCGGCCCTCGCCTCGACCTCACGAGTGAGTCGGTGGGCCTTCCGCGAGCACGAGCGGGCCGGTGGGCTGCGGCGCGCCACCCGCGGGCTCGAGCGTCACCGCGACCGAGACGGAGCCGCCGAGGCGGAGACGACCGGTGTCGTACTTCGCTTCGCCCTGCTTGTCGACGGTCAAGAGGCCCGCGCTGACGGGCTGCTTGTCGACGATCACCCAGAGCTGATACGTGCGACCGTCGGGAACGGGCGGAAGGTTGTGCGCGTAGACGATCAGCCGCCCGCTCTCGGGCTCGATGTACGCCTTCGCGATCGCGTTGCGGAACTCGCCCTGGCCGGCGAGCGCGAGCGTGCGCACGAGCGGCGCCTCGATCGCGGCCACGATGCGCGACATGTTCGAGAGGCGGTTCTCGAGGCCGATGCGCTCGCTGCGCTCGGACTCGGCGTCGCGCAGCAGCGACCAGGAGATCGCCTCCTCGTACTCGAGCGCGTCCTCGAGATCCGCGCGCGCGGCAGACTCGCGCGCCAGGCGCGAGCCGAGCACGCCGGCGAGCGCCGCGAGACCGACGGTGAGCAGGATGCCCGCGGCCGCGGCGAAGGGCGTGCGCAGCGAAGTGCGCGAGCGCCGCCGCCTCGAGACCGAGTCACTCGGCGCCGCTAGCTCGCTCGACTCACTGCGCACGCGCTCCATGAGCCGCGCGCGCACGCTGGGCGAGGGCTGCACGGGCGGAACGGCGAGCAGGAGCTCGTCGACCAGGCGCGCGTGCGAGCGCAGTACGGCCTCGCACTGCGCGCAGCCGTCGGCGACGTGCTCGGCCAAGCACGCTCGCTCCGCGGGCGCGAGTCCGCCGAGCGCGTAGAGCTCGGCCAGCTCCAACAGCTCCTCGTGCTCGATCATCCGCCCATCTCCCCTTTGCGCTCGAGGCCTTGCTTCAGCCTCGAGAGGCCGCGCCGAATGCGACTCTTCACCGTGCCCAGCGCCTCGCCCGTGGCGGACGCGATCTCACCGTGCGAGAGGCCGCGGAAGAACGCGAGCTCGATCGCCTGGCGCTGGTCGCTCGGAAGCAGCTCGAGCTGCGCACGCACTTCCTTCTGCCGTTCCAAGAGCAGCGCCTCACCTTCCTGGTCGTCGCCGGACGCGAGTCGCGCGAGCTCGGCGCCATCCGCGCGCTGCGGCGTGCGCGCGCTCGAGCGCAGCCGGTCGATGCAGCGATTGCGCGCGACCGAGAACAGCCAGGTCGAGAAGCGGCCGCGCGCCGGGTCGTAACACAGCGCCGACCTCCAGAGCTGCCAGAACACGTCTTGCACGACTTCCTCCGCTTCCTCGCGCGCGCCCAGGATGCGAAGCGAGATACCCATTACGTACGCGGAGTAACGCCCATAGAGCGCTTCGAGCGCGGCGGCCTCGCGCGCCTCGAGGCGCTGTAACAGCTCCCCGTCGCTGCAGGTAGCCACCGATCCGACGGGGCTCCGCGTCAACCGTGGTCTCCTTTGGATTGTACGAATGGGGATCCAACTCGGATGCGCTGGCAAAGCGCCGTCCCATTGTGAGACAACCGCCAGCACACCCGCGCGAGCCAAGGGGAGAACGAGATGCGCTTGGGACCGATCGGCGTTTGGTACTTCACGGAGTCCTTGTCGGCCAGCCAGGCCGCGGAGATGGCGCAGCGCATCGAGGCGCTCGGTTACTCGGCGCTCTGGCTTCCCGAGGCGGTCGGCCGCCATCCGTTCGCGCACGCCGCCTGGCTGCTCGCCAAGACCGAGCGCCTGATCGTCGCGACGGGTATCGCGAACATCTACGCCCGCGATCCCGGCGCGAGCGCGGCGGCACAGAAGACCTTGGCCGAGCAGTCGAACGGCCGCTTCCTGCTCGGGCTCGGCGTCTCCCATCGGCCGCTGGTCGAAGGCGTACGCGGACATGTGTATGGCAGCCCGGTGAAGACCATGCGCGAGTATCTCGAGCGCATGCAGAAGGCACCGTACATGGCGCCGCAGCCCGCCGAGCCGCCGCCGACCGTGATCGCGGCCCTCGGCCCCGAGATGCTGAAGCTCGCGGCGAAGCTGACTCAGGGCGCGCATCCGTACTTCACGACGCCCGAGCACACCGCGATGGCGCGCGCGAAGATTGGCCCGGACGCGTGGCTGTGCGTGGAGCAGAAGGTCTTGCTCGAGACCGACGCGCAGAAGGCCCGCGCGCTCGGACGCGCCGCCGCGGCGATGTATCTCGGCCTCGAGAACTACCGCAACAACTGGAAGCGGCTCGGCTTCAGTGACACGGACCTCGCGAACGGCGGCAGCGACAAGTTCATCGACGCCACGATCGCGTGGGGCGATGTGGGCGCGATCCAGAAGCGGATCCACGCCCACCAGGACGCGGGCGCATCGCACGTGTGCATCCAGCCGATCAATCCTGCGGGCGTACCGCTGCCCGATTGGCGCGTGCTCGAAGCGCTCGCGCCGACGCGCTAGCCGCGCCGTGGCGCGCGAGACGGTGCTCGAGTCACGCGCCGCCGGCGTGCTGCGACTCACGCTGAACCGGCCGGCGCAGAAGAATGCCTTCAACAGCGTGCAGTGGCGCGAGCTGCGCGCGGCGCTGGCCGACGCGCGCGCCGACGACGCGGTGCGAGCGGTCGTGCTGACCGGCGCGGGCGGCGCGTTCTCCGCGGGCCAGGACCTGTCGGAGATGGCGCAGTCGACCACGGCGCCGGCCGGCGGCGAGCACCCGTTCGGCGCGTTCCTGGACGAGCTGTGCGCCTTCGACAAGCCGCTGGTCGCAGCCGTGAACGGGGTCGCCGTGGGCATCGGGCTCACGATCCTCTTGCACTGCGACTTCGTGTACGTCGCCGAAGGCGCGCGCCTGCGGGCGCCGTTCGTCACGCTCGGGGTCGTGCCGGAAGCGGCCTCGAGTCACTTGCTGCCGCTGCTGATCGGCTGGCGCGCGGCGCAGGAGCTCTTGTTCGGCGACGGCTGGCTCGACGCGAAGCGCGCCGCGGAGCTCGGGCTCGCGAACCGGGTTTGCGCGCCGGGCGAATTGCTCGCGGTGGCCGACGAGAAAGCCGCCGCGCTCGCGGCGCTTCCGCCCGAAGCGCTGCGCCACACGAAGCGCCTCCTGCTCGCCACGCGCGAGGCCGAGGTGCGCGCCGCGCGCGCGCGCGAAGACGAGGCGTTCCGCGTGCGCGTCGGCTCGCCCGAGAACCTCGAGGCGGTGCGCGCCTTCTTCGAGAAACGCGCGCCAAGGGTTTAGCGGGGCCCTCCGCGGGACATCAGCCCGCGGGCCGATGTCGGGGCGAAGCCCGGCGATCCGCTCGTCGCTCGGCTTCGCCTCGCTGCGCGCTTCGCCTCCGGCTCCGATTGCGTCGCGAAGCTCGCGCGCCGCCAGGCGAGGCGAGGGCCGCCCCGAGCCGAGCCCGCAGGCGGCGCAGACGCGCGCAGCCAGGCGCTAGCCGGGCGAAGTCAATCGGTTCGCGGGTCCAAGCGGAACTGCGTCGGACCGAACACGCCGTTCGGCTTGCGTTCGTAGTCGTACTTCTCTTCGTAGAGCGAGAGCACGAGCTCCACCTCGGTCGGGTCGGTGACTGGCACCGCGCGCCGCTCGTAGAGCTTGTCGCCGACGCGCACGCGCACGCGCGGATCGGCGAGCGCGTTCTGCGCCCACTCACTCGAGTGACTCCCGGCGGTGACCCAGAGGTTCGGACCCTTCGCCACGCACCAGACGTTCACGGAGTACGGGTCGTCCGGATGGGTCTCGACCTGGATCTTCTGCACGTCGTGAGTGAACGACCAGTCCTCGACGGGCGCGACGACGGTCTCACCGTCGAGGCGACCGCCGTGGAGCCAGCCGATCGGGCCGACCGCGGCGCAGGCGGCGAAGAGCAACGCCGCTGCCGCGGCCGCGACGCGCGTCACCCGAGCTTGCGCGCGGCGGGCAGGTACTCCTCCGCGAGCTTCGCCAAGGTGGCGCGGGCGCCATCGGCGTTGCGCGCGAACGCGAACAGGATCACCTGGTCGGCGCCGGCGCGGCGGTAGGCCTCGAGCTTCTTCGGGTTCATCTCGCGCAGGTAGGGTGACACGGTGATCCGCACGTCGGCGCGCTTGCGGCCCTGCGCGGCGAGGAAGCCGTCGAGCGCGCGGAGTCTCTCCGCGAGCTGCTCGGGCTCGACATTGAACCCGTACCAACCCTGGCCGATTTGCGCGACGCGGCGCAGCGCGGCGTCGCTCTCGCCGCCGAAGTGGATCGGCGGATGCGGCTTCTGCACCGGCTTCGGGTACTGCCGACACGCGGGCAGCTCGTAGAATTCGTCCTTGTACTCCGACACGTCGTCGCACCAGAGGCGCTTCATGACTTCGAGATACGAGACACAGCGTTCGCCGCGGCGCTCGAAGGGCACGGCGACGGCGCGAAACTCCTCGGCGAGCCAGCCGACACCGACGCCGAGGTCGAGCCGCCCCGCGGACAGCCAGTCGACGTTCGCCGCTTCCTTCGCGGTGTACACCGGATTGCGTTGCGGCACGAGACAGATTCCGGTGCCGAGCCGGATCCGGCTGGTGCACGCCGCGAGATACGAGAGCGCGCCGAACGGCTCGAGAATGCCCGACGTGCCGCCCGCGGGAATGCGCCCGTCCGCCGAATAGGGGTACTTCGAGGCGTACTCGTCGAACAGCACGACGTGCTCGGCGACCCAGAGCGAGTCGAAGCCCGCGCCCTCGGCCGCTTCTCCGACCGCGCGCAGGAACGGACCGTCCGCCGCGGGCGTCGCGAACGGCAGAAACACACCGAGCTTCATGGGCACCTCCGCAAGGGGAAGACGGCAGGCTATCATGCGCGGCGATGACGGGAAAAACGGTCTTGATCACGGGCGCGAATACGGGCATCGGCAAGGCGACGGCGAGTGAGCTGGCGGCGCGCGGCGCACGCGTCGCGCTTCTGTGTCGCGATCCGGCGAAGGCCGAGGCGGCGCGTACGGAGATCCGCGCGCGCACCCCCGCGGCGCAGGTCGACGTGCTGTCGCTCGACTTGCGCAGCCTGGCCTCGGTGCGCTCGTGCGCGAAGGCCGTGCTCGAGGCGTACCCGCGCGTCGACGTGCTGCTGAACAACGCGGGCGTGGTCCCCTCGACCTTGCGACTCACCGCCGACGGATTCGAGGAGCAGATCGGCGTGAATCACCTCGGCCACTTCCTGCTCACGAACCTGCTGCTCGAGCGGCTCGTGGCGAGCGCGCCGGCGCGCGTGGTGACGGTGAGCTCGATGATGCACGCCGGCGGCGCGATCGACTTCGCGAGCTTCCGCGGCCCGGCGAAGTACAACGCGATCGCCGCGTATCGTCAATCGAAGCTCGCGAACATCCTGTTCGCGAACGAGCTCGCGCGGCGGGTCGCGACCCGCGGAGTGACCTCGAACTCACTCCATCCCGGCGGCGTCGCGACCGAGATCATGCGCGACGCCAACTGGCTCATCCGCGTCGGCATGGGCCTGGTTGGCGCGTCGCCCGAGAAAGGCGCGCGCACCTCAGTTCAGCTCGCGAGCGCGCCGGAGCTCGAGCGCGCGACGGGCAAGTACTTCGTGTCACAGCGTGAGAAGCAGCCCGACCCGGCCGCTCTCGACGAGGCCATGG
This sequence comes from bacterium, assembly GCA_041498295.1. Taxonomy (GTDB): domain Bacteria; phylum Myxococcota_A; class UBA9160; order SZUA-336; family SZUA-336; genus VGRW01. Next base: position 7,605 of record JBGQIB010000045.1, read on the forward strand.
CCGAGCGCCTCTGGGGCGAGAGCGCGAAGCTCGTGGGCCTCGACTGATGGACGCCGAGCGGGCGCGCCGCTTCCCGTTCGCGGCGCGGCCCGGCACCACGCCGCTGCGCATCGCGCGCGCCGAGGGCGCCTGGCTCTACACCGAAGAGGGTCAGGCGATCCTGGACGCCGCCGGCGGCGCGATCGTCGCGAACGTGGGCCATGGCCGGCGCGAAGTCGCCGAGGCATACGCGCGCGAGGTCGAGCGCGTGAGCTACGTCGTGCCGCCGTTCGCCACCGAGAGCCGCGTTCGCTTGGTCGAGCGCCTGGTCTCTCGCTGGCTCCCGCCGGGACTCACCCGTGTCGCGTTCACCAGCGGCGGCTCCGAGTCGGTCGACGCGGCATTGCGCATCGCGCGCGCGCACCACGTCGCCGCGGGCCGGCCGAGCCGCTGGAAGGTAATCGGCCGCGAGCTCTCGTATCACGGCACGACGCTCGCGACCCTGTCCGTCGGCGGACACACGAAGCGGCGCGCCGGCTTCGAGCCGTGGCTCGCCGAGCTGCCGAAGGCGCCGGCCTGTTACTGCTGGCGTTGCCCGCTCGGCAAGACCTATCCGAGCTGTCGCGCGGCGTGCGCCGACGAAGTCGAAGCGGCGATAATCGCCGCCGGACCCGATACCGTCGCCGCGTTCATCGCGGAGCCCATCGGCGGCTCGACCGCAGGCGCGCTCGTGCCGCCCGAGGAGTACTGGCCGAAGGTCACCGACATCTGCCGCAGACACGGCGTGCTGTTGATCGCGGACGAAGTCATGACCGGCTTCGGGCGCACGGGCAAGAAGTTCGCCGTGGATCACTGGGGAGTCACTCCCGACATCCTCGTCTCCGGCAAGGGACTCACCGGCGGCTACGCGCCGATGGGTGGTGTCTTCGCGAGCGACGCGGTCGTCGAGCCGATCGTGGAGCGCGGCCAAGAGCTCATGTTCTTCACCTACTCCGCGCATCCCGCGACCTGCGCCGCCGCGGACCGCGTGCTGCAGATCCTCGAGCGCGAGGCGCTGGTCACGCGCGCGGCCACGATGGGCGAGAAGCTGGGCAAACGACTCTCGCGCCTGCTCACGCATCCGAACGTGGGCGACGTGCGCGGGCGCGGACTCCTCTGGGCGATCGAGCTCGTCGCCGACAAGGCCACGCGCGAGCCGTTTCCGGCCAGCGTCGGCTTCACGAACCGGGTCGTCGCCGCGGGGCTCTCGCACGGCATCTTCGTCTATGGCGGCGGCGTCGACCCGGCGCGCGACGTCATCGCGTTCGGCCCGCCGTTCACGATCAGCGAGCACGAGATCGAGCTGATCGGCGAGCGCACGGAGCTCGCGCTCGAGAGCGCCCTCGCGCGCATCGGCTGACGGCGCGCTCAGCCCTCGCGCACGTAGCTCCAGCCACTGTCCAGCATGAGCAGCCGATGGCGCGGTCCGGGCCGTCTGGGATCGCGCGCCTCCCAGCCCGCGTCGGCGGGATACAGCGAGCACGCACCGCCCTCCAGACGAACCACGCGCGGCAGAAATACCGCTGGAGTCATGGCGCGCGCCGCGCTGAGCGCGTCGGCCGCGCGGCGGTGCGGCGCGAGACTGCAGAGAGTCACGAACGTGGGCGGCGGCAGCTCGATCTCGCCCGCGCCGCGGGCTTCGAGCGCCGACTGCGGCGTGCGCCACGCGTGCTCGTGGATCTCGCCGCCGTCTACACGAACCTGTGTAGCGTCGCCCAGGCCGACGAAGAACCAGGTCGCGAAGCGCTTGGGCAGACCTTCGGGCGTGGTCCAGTGCGAGATCTGCACGAGCGTGTCGGGATCGATGTGGAGCCCCGCTTCCTCGCGCGCCTCGCGCGCGGCGGCCCGGCGCGCCGCGCCCTCTTCACCGCCCGAGCCGGCGTCGGCCGCGTCGATGCGCCCGCCGGGGAAGACCCAAGCGCCGCCATGAAAGGCGAGCTGTGAGTTGCGCTTCAGGAGCAGAACCTCGATGCCGTCCGCGGAGTCTCGCAGGAGGACGGCGGTCGCCGCGGGTGCCGCTTCAGTCATGCGTCGAATGATATGCTGCGCCGACTTCGGAGGCGCGCATGATCCTGGACCGCTTCAGACTCGACGGCAAGGTCGCGATCGTGACCGGCGCCGGCCGCGGCATCGGCGCGGGCATCGCGCTCGCGTTCGCGGAAGCGGGCGCCGACGTCGCGCTCGGTGCGCGCACCCTGCCGGAGGTCGAAGCCGTCGCCGCGCGGATCCGCGCGCTCGGTCGCCGTGCGCTCGCGCTGCCCTGCGACGTGATGGAGCGCGCGCAGCTCGAAGCGTTCGTCGAGCAGAGCGCGAAGCAGCTCGGCCGCATCGATCTGCTGGTGAACAACGCGGGCGGCGCGCCCTGGAAGCCGTTCCTGCAGACGAGCGAGCGCGCGTTCGAGGAGGCGTACCGCTTCAACGTGACTTCGGCGTTCCTGCTCTCGCGTCTGGTCGTTCCGCGCATGCTCGAGCACGGCTCGGGAGCGATCGTGAACGTGTCGTCGGCCATGGGTCGAGTCACTGACCGCGGCTTCTCCGCGTACGGCGCCGCGAAGGCCGCGCTCTCGCACCTGACCCGCCTGCTCGCGAACGAGCTCGCGCCCCGTATTCGGGTGAACGCTCTGGCCGTCGGCGCGGTCGAGACCTCGGCGCTCGCGCCCTTCCTCAAGGCCGAGGGCATGCGCGAGAAGATGGAGTCACTGACTCCGCTCGGCCGCATCGGTCAACCCGAAGACATCGCCGCCGCCGCCCTCTGGCTCGCCTCGGACGCGGGGAGCTGGGTGACCGGCAAGGTGATCGAGGTCGACGGCGGTCAGGAAACCACGAACTTCCCGATCCGCTTGCCGGACGTCTGAAGCTTCGAGCCCCTGACTCAGGCGCTGTAGAACTGCTGGCACCAGCGCCGGAACTCGGCGATCGGGCCGTCTCCGTCGCACAGGATCGGACGCGGGAGATAAGTCTTGTTCTCCCAGATCGGGATGTCCTCGTTCATCTGCTTGACGATGTCGCGGATGATCGCGGCGCCGACGCCGCCGCGCGGCGCGACGCCGTTCTCCTTGCGCTGCACGAAGTCGAAGCGCACGTCGCAGTACTCGTCGTCGATCGGCGACGTCGACGCCATCAGCACCGTCTCGCAGATGCCGGTGAAGCGCGTGAAGCCGCAGCCGAAGCCGAAGCTGTTCGCGTCGATGCAGCCATCGACGGGGCCACGCGGTGTGAGCATCTTCGAGCGCTGCAGCGAACGGCGCCAGACGCCGTCGACGGTCACTTCGGAGTCGGGCACCTCCAGCGTGCCGTGCACGTAGCGGAAGTGCGCGCGGTCGGCGGCGTTCTCGGCCATCTCCTGATTGCGCGAGCGGATCTTCCAGCGGTAGCGCTCGGGCGCGGTCCAGTCCGCGGCGCCGATCTCGGGAATCACCGGCACGTCCCAGTCCGGCGGCTTGCCCTCGGCGTGCCGCCAAACCCAGAGCGCGCCATTGCGCTCGAGCGTGGGCCAGGCGCGGAGCCGCGCGCGCGGCGGGATCCGCTCCGCGTAGGGAACCTCGACGCAGGCGCCGTCGCCGGCGAAGCGCCAGCCGTGGAAGGGACACCGAATGGTGTCGCCCTCGACCTTCCCACCGCGGCCGATGTTCGCCCCCAGATGCGGGCAGTACGCGTCGAGCACACGCGCCTCGCCGCCCGCCGTCCGAAACGCGATCAACTCCTCGCCGAAGTAGCGCACCCCGCGCACCTGCCCCGGCGCAAGCTCATCGCCGTGAGCCACCGCGAACCAGCCGTTGGGGATCGGAAACGGAAATCGCCGTGTTTCGAGTCGCATGGCGGCCATCATGCCACGTTTTCCACCGGAATGAAACGTGTTCTAGTCCCAGCAGGGCCGCAAGCGAGCGCGAAAGCGCGAGCGCGCAGTGAGCCGAAGGCGAACGAAGAGCGGGTGGCGCGGCTTCGCCCCGACACCGGCCCACGGGCCGGTGTCCCGCGGGAGGGCCCCGCTCAGGACAGAGTCCCTCCATCGACCCGGATCTGCTCGCCGTTCACGTGGGCGGCGTCGTCGGAGGCGAGGAACGCGACCACCGCGGCCGCGGCTTCCGGCCCGCGGAACACGCGATCGGGCGGCATGATGCGGTACAGGAGATTGCGGTCCGCGCCCTCGGGCAGCTTGAAGACCGAGTGAATCGGCGTCGTGACCGAGCCCGGACAGACGGCGTTCGCACGCAGGCCCTTCGAGCAGTACTCGATCGCGAGCGTGTAAGTCAGCGCGAGAATGCCGCCCTTCGACGCCGAGTACGCAGCGGTCCACGGATGGCCCGCGAGCGCGGCGGTCGACGACATGTTCACGATGTTGCCGCGCGCCGCGAGCAGGTGCGGCAGCGCGGCCTGACACATGAAGAACGTGCCGTCGAGATTCACCGACAAGATCCGGCGCCACGTCTCGAGCGCGAGCTCGTGCGTGTGATCGAAGTGCAGGATCCCCGCGATGTTGCACAGTGAGTCGAGTCGGCCGAAGCGCTGCACTGCGGCTTCGACCGCAGTGCGCGCGGCGGCCGGATCCGAGACGTCGCAGATCCGTGTCGCGACGTCCGCGCCGAGCTCCGCGCAGCGCTTCGCGGTCTCTTCGAGGCCCGTCGGCTCGACGTCGAGCAGGAACAGCGCGCCGCCCTCGCTCGCGATGCGCTCGGCGCTGGCGCGGCCGATGCCCGACGCCGCGCCGGTGATCAGGACGACCTTGTTCGCGAAGCGCTGCATCGCGCCATCATACGCGAGTCGCGCGCGGCGTTAGGTCTTGGGCTTCGGCGGATACGGTTTCTCGAGAAAGCGCGCGAGCAGCGCGAGCAGCGCCGTGCGGTCGATGGGCTTGGTGGCGAAGTCGTCGCAGCCGGCGGCCAAGCAGGCGTCGCGATCGCTCGTGCGCCCGTGCGCCGTGAGCGCCACGATCGGCCCGTCGTAGCCGTCGGCGCGCAGCGCGCTCGCTGCCTCGTGGCCGGACATCTCCGGCATCTCGACGTCCATCAGCACGACATCGAACGGTGTACCGGAGAGCGTCGCGCTCATCGCCTTGGCGTGCGCCTCGCGCCCGTTCTCGGCCAGCTCGACGTGCAGGCCCGCCCGGCGCAGCACGCGCTCGATCAGCGCGCGATTGTCGGCCCCGTCCTCCGCGAGCAACACACGACCGTGTAGGGCCGAGGCGGTCGCCTCGGGCGCCGGGGGCGCCGCCGCCGTGCCGTTGCCCTTCGCCGAGTTTCCGATCGTTGCGCGAAACGTGCTGCCGCGTCCGAGAGCGCTCTCGACGGTCACGTTGCCGCCGAGCACGCGCGCGATCTTGCGCGAGATCGAGAGCCCGAGCCCGGTGCCGCCGAAGCGCCGCCCGAGTGAGCTGTCGGCCTGCGTGAACGGCTCGAAGAGCCTGGCTTGTTGCTCCGGACTCAGACCGATGCCGGTGTCGATCACCTCGAAGACCGCGCGCTCCGCCTCGCCACTCACGCGCACGCGCACCTCCCCCTCCTCGGTGAACTTGATCGCGTTGCCGACGAGGTTCACGAGGATCTGGCGCACGCGCGTCGGATCCGTCGAGATCGTCGGCGGCGCGGTCGGCAGCGGCTCGACGATCAAGCGCAAACCCTTGCCTTCTGCGCGCTGGCGCAAGAGCTCCGCGACGTCGTCCGCCAGCTCGGCCGGTGAGCACGGGCGCAGCTCGAGCTGCAGCCGCCCCGACTCGACCTTGGCCGCGTCGAGCACGTCGTCGAGAATGCGCAGTAGATGTTCGCCGTTGCGCTTGATGGTGCGTAGCGCGGTCGTGCTGCGCTGCTGCCCGGCGCTCTCCGCGTCGGCCAGGAGCTCGTCGGAGAAGCCGAGAATCGCGGTCATCGGCGTACGGATCTCGTGACTCATCATGGCGAGGAAGTCGGACTTGGCCTGCGCCGCCGCCTGCGCCTCGCGCCGCGACATCTCGGCGGCCTGCCGCGCGTGATGCAAGCTCGACAGAATCAAGCGCTGCGCCTGCGCCGCCACCGCCCCGAGCAGCGCAGTCGTGGTCGAGAACGCGATCACGACCGCCGGCGGTAAGGTCGTGCCTTCCGGCAAGACGGAACCGCCGGCGATGTAGATCGCCGCCGTGGTCGCGCCGGCCGCGAACGACAGAACCGGCTTCCACGGCGCAAACGCGGCGAGCGTGATCGGGCCCATCAGCGAGAGCACCGCATACGGGTTCTGTCCCGTCGGCGACTGCAGGCCCGAAAGCGCGATGTACGCGTTCACGACCGAGGCGAGCGCGAAGAGCAGGAGCTCGGGATGGCGCCTACCGAATTCGGTGTAGGTCAGGCCGATCGCCGCCCAGATGAGCGGCTGAGCGACGAGCGTCATGTAGAGCACGCGGTCGAGCAGCCAGCCGCCGAAGCTCGCCTGGAGCAGGCAGACCAGCGGGCCCGTGATCGCAAGGATGATGCCGAGCACGCGCGTGCCGACCTGGATCGCGCGGGGCAAGCCGGGAAGCTCAGCCGCCGCCACGGGTCGGAGGTAGCGGCCGACGCGCTCGTTCACCCGTCGGGCTCCGCGCCGTGTTTCTCGAGTAGCTCGCGCACCAGCCCGAGCAGACGGCCACGGTCGATCGGCTTGGAGAGATACTCGTCGCAACCGGCGGCGAGACATTTGTCGCGGTCGCCGGCCATCGCCTGCGCGGTGAGCGCCAAGATCGGGATGCGCACCCCGTCGCGGCGCAACGCCGTCGTCGCCTCGTATCCGGTCATCAGCGGCATCTGCATGTCCATGACGATGAGCTCGTAGGGCGCGCCGGCTTCCTGCGCCGCGAGTGTCTTCTCGCACGCGATCTGGCCGTCGTTCGCGAGGTCGACGTCGAGCCCGGCGCGGCGCAGGATGCTCGAGATCAGCGCCTGATTGTCGGGACCGTCCTCGGCGAGGAGAATGCGGCCGCGGAGCGGCTCGAGCTCGCGCAACGCCGGACGTGACAGCGCGGGCGTCGTGGGCCGCAAGGCCTCGCCCGCGACCGTGTCGACCAGACGCACGCCGTCGAGCGGCCCCGTCGCGATGGCCGCGCGAAAGACGCTGCCGCCCGCGCTCGAGCTCTCGACGTGGATGTCTCCGCCCAACAGGCGCGCGAGCGCGCGCGAGATCGTGAGTCCCAGGCCGGTGCCGCCGTGGCGGCGCGTGAGCGACGCGTCCGCCTGCGAGAAAGCTTCGAAGATGCGCGCGTAGTTCTCCGGGGCGAGACCAATGCCGGTGTCGACGACGTCGATCGCGAGCCGCGAGCTCGTCCGCTCCGCGTTGGCCGGCAAGAGCTCGAGACGCAGAGTCACTCCGCCGTGCTCGGTGAATTTGATCGCGTTGCCGACCAGGTTGACCAGGATCTGGTGAAGCCGCGTCGCGTCGCAGTGAATCGACTCGGGCACCGAGCCGCGCAGGCGCACGTCGAGACGGAGCTGCTTCTCGAGCGCGCGCGGGCGCAAGAGCGCCACGACGTCGGCGACCACGCGCAGCGGCGCGCACGGCACGTTCTGGATGGTGAGCTTGCCGGCCTCGATGCGCGCGAGGTCGAGGATGTCGTTGACGATCGCGAGCAAGTGATGTCCGTTGCGCTTCACGGTGAGCAGCGCGGGGTCCGGGCCGACGGACTGTCCGGTGCGCTCGGCTTCGTCGATCAGCTCGTCGGTGAAGCCGAGGATCGCCGTCAACGGCGTGCGGATCTCGTGACTCATGTTCGCCAGAAACTCGGACTTCGCCTTGTCCGCGGCGAGCGCCGCGTTGCGAGCGGCGTCCGCCAGCGAGCGCGCGCTCGACAGAGAGCCCCACGCGAGCCGATGACTGCGACTCGCAAGTGCGCCCGCGACGCCGGCCACGAACGCGGTCGCGATCTGCGCCGGCGCGAACCCGCTCGCCAGCGCCTCGACGCAGGCCAGGGTCGCGCCGAGAACGAGTGCGAACTCCGCGCGCCACGGCGCGAACGACGCCACGATGACGGGTGCGAACAGCGCGGCCCAGTGCAGCGCGCCCGCTCCGCCGCGCGTCGCCGCGTCGCCGAAGATCAGCGCCGCGTTGCCGAGCACGAGCTCGGCGCACAGAAGCACCTCGGCGCGACGCCGTCCGGTGTCGGTGCGCGAGGCCGCGAAGCAGGCCCAGATCGCCGCCTGCGTGACGAGCTGCAGCGCGAACACGCTCGCCGGCGACACCCCCGCGCGCAGCGCGAGTGCCAGCGACAGCGGCAGCAGGAACAGCGCGTACACGAGCGCCGTCGCCCGGACCCCGCGCGCGAGGAGCCGGTCCAAATCGGGGAGCTCTGCATCGCCGCTCGGGGTGATGAATCTCTGCCAGAGACGGGTCACGGGTATTCCGCTCGCGGCTTCGCCGTGCCGCCCATCTCTATCGGCTCCACCCGTGCGCGAGTTGCGTTGCTCGAGCTCGCGTCCGCAGGCGATGATGTCGCCGGGAGGATGCTCATGCTCGAAGAGTTGCTCTCGCGCCGGCCGACCGCCGAGTTCGCCGTCGCACTTCGCCCCGAGCAGGTAGAGGAGTTCAGGACGCGCGGGCTCACACACGTCGAGCGAGTCACGAGCGACACCGAGCTCGCCTGGCTCGGCGAGCTCTACGACTGGCTGTTCCGCGAGCGCATCCAGGCTGTGCCGGGCGGGTACTTCGACCTCTCGCGCCCATACGAGAGCGCTGGCGAAGATCTCCAGCCGCAGCTCCTCGCGCCCGAGGCGCTCGTGCCCGAGCTGCGCAAGACATCGCTGTTCCAGAACGGGCGGCGACTCGCTTCGGTGTTGCTCGGCGCCGAGCTCGAGGCCGTGCGCGGTTGGGGCCACATGATCCGAAAGCCTGCGCGCATCGGCGCGCCGCTGCCGTGGCACCAGGACGAGGCCTACTGGGATCCCGGCTTCGACTACGCCGCGCTCGGCGTGTGGATGCCGCTCGATCCCGCTACCCGCGAGAGCGGCTGCATGAGCTTCATTCCCGGGTCACACCGCGGCGAGGTGCGCAAACACCGACACGTCGGTGACGACCCGTCGGTGCACGCGCTGTTCACCGAGGACGTCGACGAGGCGCGAGCCGAGTCACTTCCGCTCGCCCCCGGCGGCGCGATCCTGCACCACTGCCGCACGCTGCACAGCTCGGGGCCCAACCGGAGCGCGCGCGTACGGCGCGCCTACGCCAACGAGTTTCAGCTCGCGCCCGTGAAACGCGCTGCGCCATACGACCGGCCGTGGGTGACGGAGGGCAAAGAGGCCTGGGAAGCGCGAAATTCCTAGAGCTTGAATACGCGCATCGCGTTCTCGCGCAGGAACTTCGGCCACACGTGGTCGCGGAAGGGGACGTGCGGCAGCTCCGCGAAGATGCGCTCGAGCGAGAGGCCCATCGGGAAGTAACCCGCGTACATCACCTTGTCGGCGCCGCGCGTGTTCGCGAAGTCGACGATGTCCTTAGGGTAGTGTTTGGGCGCGAACGCGGACGTCGAGTAGTACAGGTTCGGCCACTTCAGCATCAGCTTCACGGCGAGGGCGGTCCACGGCTCGGCGCCGTGGCGCATGACGAACTTCAGCTCGGGGAAGAACCAGCACACCTCGTCGATGCGCTCGACGTGCTGCGGCGCCATCGGCAGGCGCGGGCCCGGTACGCCGCTACACACACAAATGGGTAGGTCGAGCTCGACCGCCTTCGCGTAGATCGGGTAGAAGCGCTTGTCGTCGATCGGCACTTGCGGGCACAGGCCCGACGGGAACGCGGAAAGCGCCTTCAACCCGAAGCGATCGTGCAACGCGACGATCTTGCGCACCTCGTCCATGCCGTTGTTCGGATTCACTTCGTAGCTGGCGAAGAAGCGCTCGGGATACTCCTTCAGCGCGCGGATGGATGACTCGCCGCCGTCGTCCACGGAGATCATCGCGCGCTCGATGCCGTGCTTGTCCATCTCGGCGACGACCAGCTTCAACAAGTCCGCGCCGGGCTCGAAGCCGGGGATGTTCCGGAACATGTACTCCGCGGGCATCTTGAATTGCTCGCGGCTCTCGCGGTCGCGCAGCAGCGGCTTCATGAACTCGTACCAGCGGCTCGTGTCGTCGGTCGGGATCGCGAGCATCAGGTCGATGACACCGATCCCTGTAGGCATCCCCATCTTCGGCTCCTTCGTTTGCCATTCTGCCACGCGCGCTCGTAGCATCGCAGCGGGATGGGACCACTCGCGGGACTGCGCATCGTCGAGATCGCCGGCATCGGCCCCGGGCCGTACTGCGCGATGCTGCTCGCGGACATGGGCGCCGAGGTGCTGCGTGTCGAGCGCCCCGCCAAGCTCGGCTCTGGCGACGCGCGCTTCGATCTCTTGTCGCGCGGCCGCCGCTGCATCGCGGTCGACTTGAAGCAGCCGGCGGGGGTCGAGGCGGTGCTGCGCCTGATCGAGCGCGCGGACGGACTCACCGAAGGCTTCCGTCCCGGCGTGATGGAGCGGCTCGGGCTCGGGCCGGAGGTCTGTCTCGCGCGAAATCCGCGGCTGGTCTACGGGCGCATGACCGGCTTCGGACAGACTGGCCCGCTCGCGCAGGCCGCGGGTCACGACATCAACTACATCGCGCTCGCGGGCGCGCTCGGCCCGATCGGGCGCCGCGGCGCGGCGCCGACTCCGCCGCTGAATCTGGTCGGTGACTTCGGCGGCGGCGGCCTTCTACTCGCGTTCGGGATGACCTGCGCGCTGCTCGAGCGCGCGCGCTCCGGCAAGGGCCAAGTCGTCGACGCGGCGATGGTGGACGGCGCGGCCGCGCTCATGACCGTCTTCCACGGCGCGCAGCAGTCCGGGTTCTGGAGCGAGGAGCGCGGCACGAACTTGCTCGACACCGGCTCTCACTTCTACGACGCGTACGAGACCGCGGACGGCGAGTTCGTCTCGATCGGCGCGATCGAGCCGCAGTTCTACGCGGAGCTCCTGAAACGGATCGGCGCAGATGCCGACTCACTCCCCGCGCAGCTCGACCGCACGCGCTGGCCGGAGGCGAAGGAGACGTTCGCGCGCCTGTTCAAGACCAAGACGCGCGCCCAGTGGTGCGCGCTCCTCGAGGGCAGCGACGCGTGCTTCGCGCCGGTGCTCTCGATGTCCGAGGCCCGGCGCCATCCGCACAACGTCGCGCGCGGCGCGTTCGTCGAGGTGTCCGGCGTCGCGCAGCCGCGACCCGCGCCGCGCTTCAGCCGCACGGACTCGGAGATTCAGCGCCCGCCCGCTCGCGTCGGCGAGCACACGGACGAGGCGCTTCGTGACTGGGGCTTCTCCGCGCGCGAGCTCGAGGAGCTTCGGGAACGGAAGACAATCAGCTAGGCGCGGTGAGGCTCGCCCCGAACCGCGTCTGCAAGCGGCGTAGCCGCGCGCAGCGAGCCGCAGGCGAGCGAAGTCAACGGGTGAGCAGTTTCTCTTCCACGAACCGCTGAATCGAGCGGCCCTCGGGCGCCGAGACGTCGTTGAACACGAGCGCGGTCTCGGTGGCGCGGCGATACACCGTGCGACCCGCGACCTCGACTCGTCCAAAGTTCGGCAGATCGAAGTGGAGGGTCACGACCTCGCCTTCCGGCGGCGCCTGCTCGCGCCACAGGAGACAGCCGTCGCGTGAGAGCGAGATCAACTGAGCGTCCCAATTTCCCGTATCCGCTCGGCAATGCGCTGCGAGGCTCGTCGCGACGCGCGCGCTGGCGCGCGGCGTCGGCTCGAGCGCGAGCTGCAGCACGCGGTAGAGCGCGTGAAACTGCGCGGGCCGTTCGACCAGGCCGACGATCGGCGTGCGCGTGGGGTGAGGCGCGCCGCGCGGCGCGAGCGCGATCCACGGCGTGGACGGCGGGATGCCCTTCCCCTCGCACTCGAGGTCTGCGATCGCGAGCCGAGGCGCGTTGTCGACGCTGTGCGACATCTCCGCCCAGCGCTCCGCCGACACGATCGAATAACCCGCGCGCGAGAGCGTGATGCGCGCGAGCGGCGCATAGCTCTCGGGTGGCGCGAGTGACAGGATCAGCGGGGGCGAATTCCGGAGAGTCACGGGTTCTTCTCGGAGGCGCCCGACCCCCGATTGACTTCGCTCGCGCGGGCGCTCGCTGCGCGCTCCGCTTGCACTCTCGGCTCGGGACGGCCCTCGCCTCGCGAAGTCACCTCATGACGGCTCCGCCATCGACGACGAAAGACTCGCCCGTCACGAACGACGCGCGGTCGGAGCACATCCAGATGACCGCTTCCGCGATCTCGTCGGGCGTGCCGAATCGCCCGCCCGGTTGGCTCGCGAGGATGCGCTCCGCGATGCGCGGATCCTTGGCGAGGTGCACGCGCAGCGCCGGCGTATCGACGCTGCCCGGACAGATGGCGTTGATGCGCACGCCCGTGCGCGCGTTCTCGAGCGCGGCGGTCTTCGTGAGTCCCAGCACGCCGTGCTTCGCTGCCGCGTAGTGCGCGAGCCCGGCGACCGCGATGAGGCCCGCGCCGGAGGCGGTGTTCACGATCGCGCCGGCGCGCTGCTTCTGCATGACGGGAATCTCGTACTTCAGGCAGTGGAAGACACTGGTGAGATTCAGCGCGATGACCGCGTTCCAGTCCGCGGTCGTGATCTGGTGCGCGGCGCCGCCCTGTCCCGGGCCGCCGGCATTGTTGTGCGCGCAGTCGAGGCGGCCGAAGGCATCGACACAGTTTTGGATCAGCGCCGCGACTTCGCTCTCCTGCGTCACGTCGCAGCGCTTCGCGCGCGCCTCGCCGCCCGCGGCGGCGATCTCCTTCGCGACCGCCTCGCAGCCGCTGGCGTCGACGTCCGAGACCATCACCTTCGCGCCCTCGCGCGCGAACGCGAGCGCGCAGGCGCGACCAATGCCCGCCGCCGCGCCGGTGACGAGCGCGACCTTGCCGGCGACGAGACCCGCGCCGCTCACAGCGCCAGCGTCGCGGTGCCGACCACCGGTGACTCGTGCGCTTCGTTCTGAATCGTGAGATCGACCTCGACCGTCTTCTCGGCGTCGTTCTTGTCGGTGACCACGCCGGTCGCGCGCGGCCTCGAGTCGACGAGCACCGGCGCCCGAAACACGGTGTCGATGCGCACGATGCGCGCGCCCGGCGCCCAGCGGTGGATCAGCGCCGCCAGAATTCCCTGACTCATGATCCCCGGGACGATCGCCCCGGGCAGACCTTCCTTGCGCGCGGCCTCGTGGTCGTGGAAGCGCGGGAACGTCATGCCCGCGGCGCGCGTGAAGCGGCGCACGTTCGCGAGCGAGACGTCCACCTCGACGGAGGGCAGCTCCTCGCCGAACTCGACCTCCGCGTAACTCCGTCCGCTCATCCTCACGACCTCGAGCGCTGGACCATGCGCCAGTCCACGATCGAGACCGGCTCGCCGCGCTGATTGGAGAACTCCATCCGGTGCACGATGAACAGCATCGTCCCGGAGCGACCCGTCTTGGTGTAGATGTCGTGGATGCGGCTCTTCGCCAGCACCTTGTCTCCAGGCCGTATTGCGCCGAGGACGGTGACGCACTTGCCCGCGTCGAAGCCGAAGCCGTCGGAGAGTCGCGGGAAGTTCTCCGGCAGCACGCGCCGTCCGACGTAGCGCGAGGTGAAGTTCGGCACGGCGCGGAAATCAGGGTGACTCGGATCAATGTAGTGAGCTGCGGTCTCGCCGCAGGCGAGCGCGAAATCGCGCAGGTCCTCGGCCAGGATCTCGAATTCCGCGGTGTCGAAGGTCGACCCCGCCCATTCCCGCTTCAGCTTGTCGACGTCGATTTCCACGAGATCGCCTCGAACTCCCCCGCGCGCAGCGCGTCGACCAGGTCCCCCATGCCGCGAATCGGCGCGGGAAAGCTCGTCACGCAGCGCCCGATGTGACTCACGATGTGCGCGTCGCTGCCGCCGATGCCGCGGTAGCCGCGCTCCTCCGCCAAGTGCAGCGCGCGCTCGTCCTCGGACGCGCGGCTGCCGCCGTTGCGGGTCTCGATCACGGTGACCCCCGCGACCGGCCCGCGCGCCTCGAAGTGCGCGCACATGCCGACCCGCGGCCGTCCGGGGTGACACGGAACGGCGATCCCGCCGCAGCGCTCCGCCTCGCGCAGCACGGTCGCTAGCGGCAGGTCGATGCGCGCGAAGTCGAATGCGCCCCGCATCGCCTCGTTCACGCCGAAGACGAGCACGTGCCCGTAGTCCGTCTCGACCTCGCTCGCCTTCAAGATCGCGAGACCGTACGCGTCGGCGAGTGACTCGTAGTCCGAGGTCGAGTCGAACTGGCGGTGCTCGGTGAGCACGAAGCCGTCGAGCGCGATCTCGCGCTTGCGGATCCACTGACAGTAGTTCTCGACCTTCGCGCGCCCGTCGTCGGACATGGTCGAGTGATTGTGAAGGTCGAAGATCATGCCGGGCGGAACACCGGCACGCCCAGCCCATCGGCGCCCGTGCGGAACTCGGCGCGCACCGGCAGACCGATGCGCACGTCGTCGGGCGCGCAGCCGACCACGTTCGTGAGAATGCGCGGCCCCTCTTCGAGCTCGACGTATGCGAGCACGTAGGGCGTGGCGTCGCGGAACGGCGGCACCTGGTTTTGCTCGGTCACGGTGAAGGTGTACACCGTGCCGCGGCCAGACGCGACGAAGTGCAGGGTCGCGCCGAAACACTTCGCGCACTGCGCACGCGGGCGGTGTTGGATCGCTTTGCACGCGCGGCAGCGCTGCAGCACCAGCTCGTGTCGGCCCGCGCCCTCCCAATAGCCGCGCGTCTCCCAGTCGGCGCTGGGTCGCGGGTGCTCTATCTCGCGCGCCATCGCTCAGCCCCTCGCCAGGATCAAGGTCGCGCCGCTGTGCGCGACGCCGAGCGTGCCGCCGGTGCCATGCGCGAGCGCGATGGCCGCGTCGGCGACCTGCCGCTCGCCGCACTCGCCGCGCAATTGCTTCGCCGCCTCGATCACCAGGAAGATCCCGCGCATGCCCGGGTGGTTCGACGACAAGCCGCCGCCGTCGGGATTCAGGGGCAGCGCGCCGCCCAGCCCGATGCGGCCGCCCGACACGAACGCCCCGCCCTCGCCCGGCTTGCAGAAGCCGAGGTTCTCGAGCGTGACCAGCACCGTGATCGTGAACGAGTCGTAGATGGTGCACAGATCGACGTCGTCGTGAGTCACTCCGGCCATGCGGAACGCCTGCGCGCCGGACTGCTTCGCCGCGATCGAGAGCAAGTCGGGCGCGCCGACCTCCTGGTGGCAGACCGCTTCGCCGCAGCCGAGCAGGAGCACCGGCCGCTTCTTCAAGTCGCGCGCGCGCTCGGCACTGGTCACGATCAGCGCGCCGCCGCCGTCGCTGATGATGCAGCAGTCGAGCAAGTGCAGCGGGCGCGAGATGATGCGGCTCGCGAGCACGTCGTCGACCGTGATCGGCTTTCGCATCTTCGCGTTCGGATTCAGCCCCGCGTGACGGCGCATGGTGACCGCGATCTCGGCCAGCTGCGCCGAGCTCGTGCCGTACGCATGCATGTGTCGCTGCGCGACCAACGCGTAGCTGCCGACGGTGGTGAGTCCGTACGGCGAGACGAACGACGCAGCCGCATCGCGCCCGCCAGCCATGCCCGTGCCGATCGCCATTGCGTTCGACGCCGCGGTGCTGCCGTACAGGATGAGCGCGACGTCGCACAGCCCCGCATGGATCGCCGCCGCCGCGTGGTTCACGTGCGCCACGAACGACGAGCCGCCGATGTTCGTGCCGTCGAGATAGCGCGGCTTGACGTCGAGATACTCGGCGAGCGACACGACGCCCATCGGGCCCATCGACATGCTCGCTGCGAACAAGCCGTCGACGTCGCGCAGCTCGAGCCCGCAGTCCTCGAGCGCGCCGCGCGCGCACTCGGCCATGATCTGGAACTCGGTCTTGTCCGGCGCCCAGCGGGTCGGGTGCTCGTACACGCCGGCGATCGCGATCTGCTTCGAGAGACTCATCGCGGCAGCCCCGCGAGAAACTCGAGCACCGCGTTCGCGAGCGCCTCGGGCGCGACCAGCGCGACGCGGTGACCGCACTTCGGGATCACGACCTTGCGCGCGCGCGGAATGCGCGCCGCGAGCAGGTCCGAGGACGCGCGCATCTCGCTGTCTTCCTCGCCGACCACGACAAGCGTCGGGCACGCGACTCGCGCCAGATCCGGCTCGCGGTCGAAGTCGCGCACCGCAAGTGAGTTCTGGTACACGACGCGCGGATCGGTCTTCAGGTCTTCCATGAAGCCGCGGCGCAGCATCTCGGGCGTGGCCGAGGCCGGATAGTCCGCGCGGTTGAACTCGCGCCGTGCCTTGCCCTCGGTGACGAGTCGCTGCTTCTCGATGACCTCGTCCGAGACGGGCAAGCGCGCGCCGCTCGCGACGAGCACGAGAGCGCGCACGAGCTCGGGAGCCGCGAGCGCGCTTTCGAGCGCGACCATCCCGCCCATCGAACCGCCGAGCAAGACACAGCGCTCGACCCCGAGCTTCCCGAGCAGGGCGCGCGCGTGCGCGCCGATGCGCGGGATCGATCCGAGGCTGTCCAAGCTTCCCGAGCGCGCGTGTCCGGGGAAATCGAACGCCAGCGGACTGTGCTCCTTCCCGAGTCGCTCGAGCACGTCCGTGAACAAGCCGCTGTTCCCGCCCGCGCCGTGCATACACACGACGGTTTCCCCGCGCGACAGGTCGGGCGGCTTCTCGGGCAACGTCGTCGGCCCGACGTGGCGAACGAAGGTCGCGATCCCGTCGACCTGGACGTACTTCTCCGGCACCGGGCGAGCCTACCTGTTTCGCTCCCGCCCGTTCAACTCGTGGTAGCGTGGCTGGCGCCGAGCGGTCGCTCCACGATGAGAGACTTCATGGACGTCCCCGAGTTCCAGCCTCCGTCGAGCCACTCCGAGACATTCCAGCGAGGCGCCCGTGCGTACGGGCGCGGCATCGCGGCCTTCACGCGCGCGACCGCCGAGCAGCTGCTCGCCGAAGTTCCGCACGGGCGAGGCGACGTGGTCATCGACCTCGGGACCGGGCCAGGACCGCTCGTGTCCGTCGCTCGCTCCCGAGGCGCGCGCTCGATCGGAGTCGATCTCGCGCACGGCATGCTCCTGCAGGCGCGCTCCGCTGTCCCCGGCGCGGGCTGGGTCCGCGCTTCGGGCACGACCCTCCCCTTTGCCTCGGCCTCGGCCGACGTCATCACCGCGGCCTATGCCTATGGCTGCGTCGCGCCCCGAGGAACGTTGTCGGCGGAGCTCCTTCGGGTCCTCCGACCTGGCGGCCAGCTCGCCTTCACGAACTGGATTCCGGCCGAGTGCATGAACGTCCAGATTCTGGCTCGCTCGGTCGCGTGCGTGGGTGACCCGAACGTTCCGGCGCCCCCCGCCTATCCCCCGTGGCTGTTCCCAGGCGAGACGAGTTACTGGAGCGCGGTGCGCTCTCGTGGGCTCGAAGCGGGACGAATCGAGAAGCGGTCACTCAACTGGGCCATGTCGTCCCGCTACGAGCTGTTCGACTCACTGCTCGAGATCAATCCACGCCTGCAAGATCACTCGCCGAGTCACCTCGCCGCGATCCGCGAAGCCAGCGCCGATCTCGTCGACGCCTACGTGCTGAACGGACGCTACGCCGTGCCGATGGGGATCATGTTCGGCTGGGCGCGACGCGCCCGGAGTGAGTAGCTCAGCCGTCCTGCAGCGCCTGGCCGTGCTTGGCCATCCACTCGCCCATCGCCTTCTGCGCCTCGGGATCGAGGTCGTCGTGGAGCAACGCGATGCGATCGCCTTCGAAGCGGGCCGTCTCGACGCCGGAGATCACGAGATCGGGCAGACCCTTCTTGGTGTAGGTCACGGTCCACTTCATGGTGACCATGTCGCCTTTCGCGGTCGGCGTCTTGAAGTCGGGCGCGCGGCTATCCAGGCGCCGATCGAAGCCGTTCACGGCCTTCTGGAGCTTCGCGAGCACGGCATTGCGCCCGCGCGCGATCGGATCCCCGTCGTAGATCGCGTCCGCGGTGAAGTACGCCTCTAGCCTCGACCAGTCGTCGTCGACGAAGCTCTCTTCGAAGGCATCGGCGTACTCGAGATAGCGATCCAGGATGCTCAACTCGGTTCCTCCTTGGCTGAGGAGCCGAGCATACGCCCTTTGATCAGCCGCCGAGCGCCGTGACCTGACGGCCGAGCCGCGCCACCGTCTGATGCACGTTGCGCAGCAGGTTCGTGAGGACGGCGATCTTGAGCGCGGTGTACTGCTCGCCGATTCGGTCGAGCTCGCGGGCCGGAAGCACGAGACACTCGACCTTCGTATCTGCGCGCACGTCCGCCGTGCGGCCGGAGCGGTCGACGATCGTGAGCTCGCCGAAGACCATTCCCGGTGACACCGTCGAGAGGCGCTGACGCCGATCGTTCGGGAGGTCGACGGTGACGCTCACCAGCCCGCGCATCAGCAGGAAGATCTCCTCGGCCGGGTCGCCTTCGCGCAGGATGAGATCGCCCTGCGCGAAGCTCTTCGGGCCGAGCGCGCCGGCAAGGATCGCGAGCTGATCGGGCGCGAGGCCGGCGCACATCTCGTGCTCGGCAAGAGCCACCGAGTCAGGGGCCGCGGGCGCAGTCTCCGCGAGCAGGCGGTTCTCGCACCACTCGAGTGCCGAGTCGAGCTCCGCGAAGCGGCGCAGCGCGCTCGAGTGATCCGACTTCGTCAGCGCTTCCTCGAGCGCGCGCAGGAACGGCCCGTGCTCTTGGGCACCGACCAGCACGAGCTCCTTTCCGAGCGCGGCGAAATCGACGACCAGACTCGCACAGGCAGTGACGGCGTAGGCATCGACGTGCGCGACGCGCGTCACCTCCACGACGCACACGTCGACGCTCGCGCTCGCCTTCACGATGCGAGACACGACGGACTCGAGCGCCGCGAATCCGAGGTCGCCCTGCAAGCTGAGGATCCGCACCCGAGCGCGCGCTCGGTCGAGCGCCGCGCGCTCGGCGTCCGTGCGCAGGCGCCGCGAGCGGAGCTGCCCGAGATCGTAGTCAGCTCGGATCGTCGCCCGCGACGAGCGCTGCGCGCGCAGGAAGTGCAGGCTGAAGTCGCGAGATACATCCTTGCATACGGCGACGCCGCGCACGCTGTTCCCGCGCGCGTCGAGCCGCGGCGAGAACACGCCGATGCCGAGCTGGCCGGGCAGCACGGCGAGGATGCCGCCGCCCACCCCGCTCTTCGCGGGCATGCCCACCGCGTACACCCACTCACCCGCGAAGTCGTACATACCGCACGTGGTCATGACGCTGAGCACGCTCTCAACAAGCTCGTGGCGAATCCCGCGCAGCCCTGTGGCCGGGTTCACGCCGCCATTCGCGAGCGTGGCGGCCATGAGCGCGAGGTCGCGGCAGTCGACCAGGATCGAGCACTGCCGGAAGTAGAGGTCGAGCGCCTCGTCGGGATCCTCGGTCAGGACGTCGAAGTTGCGCAGCATGTGGCCGATCGCGCGATTGCGGTGACCGGTGCTCTTCTCGGAGCGATACACGGCTTCGTCGATCGCGAGTCCGCGTCCCGCGTAGAGCGAGAAGACCTCGAGCAGCCGGTCGAGCTTGTCTTCGGGCGAGCGCCCGGCGATCAGCGACGTGGTCGCGATCGCGCCCGCGTTGATCATCGGGTTCAGCGGACAGCCGGTCCCGGGCGCGAGGCTGATCGAGTTGAACGCGTCGCCGCTCGGCTCGACGCCGATCTTCGCGAGCACCGCATCGAGGCCGCGGTCCTCGAGCGCCAGCCCGTACGTGATCGCCTTCGAGATCGACTGAATCGTGAACGGCTGGCGCGTGTCGCCTGTCTCGTAGAGGCGCCCGTCGGTCGTCGCGAGACAGATGCCGAACCACTCGGGGTCGGCCTTCCCGAGCTCGGGGATGTAAGTCGCCACCTCGCCGGTGCGGAGCTCCGCGTGCCGGGCGTGTAGTGCCTCGAGATAGCCCTGGATCGGCGAGCGAATGCTCCCCCTCCCGCCGTGGTAACGATCTCGCTAGGCAGCATGGGTCGTGCCAGCAGACGGCAGCGCTCCCGACGCGCGGGCCGGCCGCTCGACGCCTTCGCCGCGCATGGATCGGGCAGCCGGTGATCAGCACCTGTGCAGCGGGCGCCGCTGCCCTCGATGTGAGGTCAGCCGGCGCATTCCTGGCCGAGTGACTCAGCGGGTTTCGAACTCGCTCGAGCTTCGACTACTTTTTCTTGGGACCGTCGGGTGCTGGCGCGCCCACCATCCCGCCGCCCATCATCCCCGGCCCCATTCCGCCGGCGCCGGATCCCATCAACTCGTTCGACTCGTCATCTCAGCCGACCTCCAGCCCGCTCAAGTCACCCTTGTCGCGCCAGTCCTTCAGCATGTTGAAGAACATGATCGAGCCGCCGCCGAAGAAGCCGTTCTGCGCGGCCAGGTTCGAGAGGTTGCCCTCATTGTTGTAGTAGCCCGGGGTGCACGATTCGAGGAAGTCACGGCCCATGCGCGCGAAGCTGATGATCGTCTGCACCCACTGCTCCTCGGCCGCCTCCGACGCCTCGAGCGTGCGCACGTCTCGCTCGACGGCGTGCCTGATGAGATAGGCGATGTGCTTGCTCTGTTCGTCGAGCGCGTGCGGATAGTTCACCGTGAACGCGCTCTGCTGCACGCCCATGATGAAGCAGTTCGGAAAGCCGCGGCTGTGCATGCCCTGGAAGGTGCGCAGGCCGCTCGCCCACTTCCTCGAGAGGGAGAGGTCGTCGCGGCCGTAGATGTCGTAGCCGGAGCGCCGCGTGTAGTCGGTGCCGACCTCGAAGCCCGTCGCGTAGATGAGACAGTCGACCTCGTACTCGAGGCCGTTCGCGACCACGCCTTTCTCGGTGATGCGCTCGACCCCCTTCCCCTTGGTGTCGACCAGAGTCACGTTCGGCCGGTTGAACGTCTGGAGATACTCGTCGTGGAAGCAGGGGCGCTTGCAGAACTGGCGGTAGTAGGGCTTCAGTGACTCGGCGGTCTGCGGGTCCTTCACGATCTCATCTACGCGCGCGCGGATCTGATTCATCTTCTCGAAGTCGGCCATCTCCATGGTCTTGCCGACGTCCTGTGCGGCGCCCTGGTCCTGCTGCACCATGATGAGCAGCTTGCGGATGATGTCGGTCCAGCCGTCCATGACCAGGTCTTCTTCCTGGAATCCACCGGAGACGAGGATGTTGAAGTTGTCCATCCGCTGCTTGTGCCAGCCTGGCTTGAGACTCTGCGCCCACGAGGGCTCGGTGTCTCGGTTCGCGCGCACGTCGATCGACGACGGCGTGCGCTGGAACACGTAGAGAAGCTCGGCGGCCTCGCCCAGGTGCGGCACGCACTGCACGGCCGTCGCGCCGGTGCCGATGATGCCGACCCGCTTGCCGCGCAGGCCGGTGAGTCCGCCGTCGGGACCGCCGCCGGTGTAGCCGTAGTCCCAGCGGCTGGTGTGGAACGAGTGACCCTTGAATGACTCGATGCCGCGAATGCCGGGCAGCTTCGGACGATTCAGCGGCCCGTTCGACATGGCCACGAAGCGCGCCTTCAGGCGGTCGCCGCGGTTGGTCGAGATGATCCAGCGCGCGGCGTCGTCGTCCCAGCGCATCTCGGTCACTTCTGTCTGGAAGAGCGCGCCGCGGTAGAGGTCGTACTTTCGGCCGATCGCGGCGCTGTGCGCCAGGATCTCGGGCGCGCGCGTGTACTTCTCCTTCGGCACGTAGCCGACCTCTTCGAGGAGCGGCAGGTAGATGTAGGACTCGACATCGCACATCGCGCCGGGGTAGCGGTTCCAGTACCAGGTGCCGCCGAAGTCACCGCCCCGCTCGATGATGCGAACGTCCTCGATGCCGGCCTCGCGCAGGCGCGCGCCGGCGAGCAGTCCGCCGAAGCCGCCGCCGATCACTGCGACCTCGACGAGGTCGTTGAGCGGCGCGCGCGTGAAGCCGGGCGCGACGTAGGGATCGTCGACGTAGTGGGCGAAGTCGCCCTTCACCTCGACGTACTGCTCGTTGGCGTCCGCGCGCAGCCGCTTGTCGCGCTCCTCGCGGTACTTCGTGCGCAGCACATCGGGATCGAAGCCGAGTTGTCCGAGTTGTCGGGTTTCGGGAGTAGTCGTCATGCCCCCATTGTGACGGGACGGCGCGCGCGTTTCAAAAGGGCCCCGCTCCCTCGTCGGAGCTCACTCTGGGAGGTTCGACGTCCCGAACTTGCAATTCGTGTACGTGTTGCTGGTGGTCGTCTCCGCGTCGCCGTCGAGGAGGTCGAGGTCACCGCTGTGCGAAGCGGCAGACCCTGTGAACGAA
>JBGQIB010000046.1:0-29670 GCA_041498295.1 bacterium
ACAGGTGAGACAGGGACGGGCAAGGAGCTCCTTGCGCGCGCCATCCACAAGTGGTCGCGCCGCGCCGGCGGGCCCTTCGTAAGCGTCAACTGCGGCGCGGTTCCTGCCGCTCTGATTGCCTCGGAGCTGTTCGGCCACGAGCGGGGCGCGTTCACGGGAGCGGTGCAGCGGCGGCGCGGTCGCTTCGAGCTCGCGGCGGGGGGGACCCTCTTTCTGGACGAGGTCGGCGAGCTGCCGATGGAGACACAGGTGCTCCTCCTGCGCGTGCTGCAGGAGCGCGAGTTCGAGCGAGTCGGAGGCTCGGCGCCGCTGTCGGCCGACGTCCGCGTCGTCGCAGCCACGAACCGCGATCTCCAGCGCGCGATCGCCGACGGGCGCTTCCGCAGCGATCTCTTCTATCGACTCGCCGTCTTCCCCGTCGAGATGCCGCCGCTGCGCAAGCGCGAGGGAGACATCCCGTTGCTCGTCGAGCACTTCGCCCGGCGCTCGGCCCGGAAGCTCGGCAAGTCGATCCGTAGCATCGACCCAGAGGCTCTGCGCCGGCTCGAGGCATATCCGTGGCCGGGCAATGTGCGCGAGCTGCAGAACGTGATTGAGCGCTCCGTCATCGTCTGCGAGTCCGAGACGTTGACGTTGGACTCGAGCTGGCGCGAGAACAACACTGCGCCCGACGAGCCGAACGCAGACTCGCGGTCGGCCGAACCGGAGTCGCGCTCGTTGGAGTCAGTCTCGGAGCACGAGTCGTCCGGGGCACCGACGCTCGCCGAAGTCCAGCGCGGGGCGATCCTGCGGGCACTTCGGTCGTGCAACGGGATGATCGGCGGTCCCCGCGGCGCGGCTGCGCAGCTGGGGCTCAAGCGGACCACGCTTCAGGCGCGCATGAAGAAGCTCGGGCTCCCCCGGGCGCGGCCGGCGACATGAGCTCGCCGATCGGAAGCGTGACGACGCGCCTGATCGGGTCGTCGACCCAGTCTGTGCTGGCGGTCCGTTCACGAGTGAGTTCCGGCATGAACGTGCAAGGCTTCGCTCGACTGTCCTTCGCGGTACTCGCAGTCGCTTTGTGCGGCTGCGCGACGGAGCAGAAGCTCGAGCAGAAGGTGCTGGCGGCCTCGCCGGCGCTGGACTCGGGCTTCCTCGAAAACGCCGACCGCATGGCACCACATCCCGAACGCGCGCCATTCGACCGCTACTGGCTCGCGCTCACGTTCGACTGGAATCACTACTCCAAGATCTACATCGCGGCGGTCGACACGCACCACCTGCTCGAGATGAGCCTCTGGGACGAGATCAACCTGCGCACGATCGACGTGAAGAAGGACATCGCCGATCTGGCGCTCGAGTTCCACGACGACCTGGTGAAGGCGTTCCGCGACGACTCCAAGCATCACTTCCAGGTGCTCGACGACGCCGGGGCCATCGACGACCAGACCCTCGTGATTCAGTCCGCGCTGGTCGAGCTGGTGCCGAGCAAGGCGGCGCTGGCGGCGCTCGGCACTGCGGCCTGGGCCGCGCCCGTCGCTATCGGCGTGCCCGTGGGCACTTTCGCGGCCTTCGGGGACCAGGGCTCCGTATCGTTCGAGCTGCGCGGCCGGGACGGCCGCACGGGAGAGGTGGTCGGCATGTGCGCCGATCGCGAGGTCGGACCCATGCGCGTCATCGACCTGCGCTCCATGACCTGGTACGGCAACGCGCACCTGATCCTCAACGACTGGTCGCGTCAGCTGGTGGAGTTGTCGAACACGCCGCACGACGTCCAGGTGATGCACTCGGAGTATTTCACGCTCATGCCATGGTAGCTCGGGCGTCGCTACCTGCTGCGTGATGGAAGTCTCGAGTCACACAAACGCCAAACAAGGAAAAGCGCAATGACACCGAATCCCAAGACCCTGTCTGGCGAGACGATCGGCGCGCAGGAGGCGTACCGAGTGGGCTTGTCCGAAGAGAACCCTCACGCGCCGAACACGCGGTGAGTCGTCGATGGACCCCGCGTACTTTTCCGCCTTTGCAGCATTGGCAGGATCGGCGATCGGCGGCCTCACGTCTCTCGGAGCGTCGTGGCTGAGCCAGCACGTGCTGTACAGAGCGCAGGAGCAGACGCGGGAAGTCACGCGACGGCAGGACCTCTACAAGAGCTTCATCGAAGAGGCCTCGAAGTGGTATGCCGACGCCTGCATGCACGAGAAGGTGGAGATCTCGAATCTCGTAGGCCTCTGGGCACTGGTCAGCAGGATGCGCGTACTGTCGTCGCCGAAGGTCGTCGAGAGCGCGGATGCGGTCGTCCGCGTGATCGTCGAGACGTATCGCGCCCCGAACAAAACCCTCGCCGAGCTGGAGAAACTCCTCGACCCCGACGCCACCAACCCGCTGCGCGACTTCAGCATCGCGTGTCGCCAAGAGTTCGGCAGGGAGTAGGGCGTGACGCCTTCGATGAACACTCTGGGCTCGTTCCTCCCGGCGTGGCTCGTGAGCTTCGTGGTCGGCCTGTTCCTGACGGTGGTCGTTCGTCAGCGCCTGGTCGCCACCGACACGGAGTCGTACTTGCGGCCCGCGGGCCTCGCCTACACGAGCCTCCCATTCCCGCTCGTCGTCGCGCGACAGCTTCTCGAGCCGGGCGCACGCGTCGGCGATCACGCCCTGCAGCCCCGCGTAGTCCTTAGTCCTGGTTCATCGGTCCCGTGGGAGGCCGGAGTACGCCCGCCTGGACAAGATGCTCGCGGAGCCGTTCGAGCCGTTCACGTTCTCGCCCGCTGGCGCGGCCGTCTATCAGCTCGGTCCGTTCGGAACGGCCGCGAAGCAGCTCAAGGAGTGGCGCTGAGACCTTCGAACGGGAGGAGATGACGATGGCCCATGCGGACCAAGCGGTGAAGGACGAGAGCAGGCTTTCAGGGAAGGAATACGAGCGGGAGCTGGAGAAGCTCCACGTCGAGCTGGTCAAGCTGCAGGAGTGGGTGAAGGCGAAGGGTCTGAAGGTCTGCATCGTCTTCGAGGGCCGGGACGGCGCCGGCAAGGGCGGGACGATCAAGGCGATCACCGAGCGAGTGAGTCCGCGAGTGTTTCGCGTGATCGCGCTGCCCTCGCCGACCGAGCGCGAGAAGAGTCAGATGTACGCCCAGCGCTACCTGCCGCACCTGCCGGCCGCCGGTGAGGTCGTGATCTGGGACCGCAGCTGGTACAACCGCGCGGGCGTCGAGCGAGTCATGGGATTCTGTACCGAGGTGGAGGCGAAGCGCTTCCTCGAGATGGTTCCAGCGTTCGAACGGCTCATGATCACGGACGGCATCATCCTGCTCAAGTACTGGCTGGAGGTGAGCATGGAGGAGCAGACTCGCCGCCTCGAAGCTCGCATCGACGACGGCCGCAAGATCTGGAAGCTCTCGCCGATGGATCTCGAGTCATACAGCCGCTGGCACGACTACGCGCGTGCCCGCGACGACATGTTCAAGGCGACCGACACGGCCTGGGCTCCTTGGTACGTGGTGAAGTCCGACGACAAGAAGCGCGCCCGCCTCAATCTCATCACTCACCTGCTGAGCAAGATTCCGTACAAGAAGGTGCCGCGCGAAAGGGTGAAGCTGCCGGCGCGCGGGAAGGCGCACGGCTATCGCGAGCCCGACTACCCGTACAAGTACGTCGCAGAGAAGTTCTGAATTGGTCGCCCCGATCGACGACGATCTGAGCTTGCCCGAGTTCGGGGCGGGACATCCGAGGAGCGCGAGGGCGCGTTCCACTGGCTGCGATGAGGACGGGCACCGACGCGTCTCGTCGAGAACCCCTTCAGAACCTCCCTTCGCGGCGGACCTCCTATGAACACCACCATCGACGGCGTGCGCGACGCGGAGCTCTCGGCTGCGCAGGCCGGCGACGGTTTCCATATTCGCCTCGCGGGCGATTGGCAGCTCTCCTGCCGCGTCCCGACCTCCGCGGACGTCGAGCGGGCGATCACCTCTGGCCCGGGCCGGGTGAGCTTCGAGGCCGGCGACCTCGGCCGGTGGGACTCGAGCCTGCTGACGGCGCTCGTCGACATCTTCGAGCTGTGCCAGGCGCGCGGTGTCGCCGTCGACCGCGCCGGCCTCCCGACCGGCGTGCAGCGTCTGCTCGCGCTTGCGGAGGCCGTTCCGGAGAAGCAAGGCGCGCGACGTGCGGTCGAGCGACCGGGGATGCTCGAGCGGATCGGCGTCGCGACCGGGCGCTCGGTCGACGCCGGCGCCGAGTTACTGACCTTTCTGGGGCATGCGGTGATCGCGCTCGCGGCTCTGCGCCCGGGACGCTTAGCCTTTCGCGTCTCCGATCTCGTGCTCATCATCCAGCGCAGCGGCGCCGAGGCGCTCGGGATCGTCTCGCTCATCAGCTTCCTGGTGGGAGTGATTCTCGCGTTCGTCGGGGCCGTGCAGCTCCAGCAGTTCGGCGCCGCGATCTACGTCGCCGATCTCGTCGGCATCGCCATGGCGCGCGACATGGCCGCGATGATGACGGCGATCGTGATGGCCGGCCGGACCGGCGCGTCGTTCGCCGCCGAGCTGGGCACGATGAAGGTGAACCGCGAGATCGACGCCCTCGCGACGATGGGCATCGATCCGATGGGATTCCTCGTCCTCCCCCGCATGCTCGCGCTGTTCTTGATGATGCCGCTGCTCTGCCTCTACGCCGACCTCCTCGGCATGATCGGGGGCGCCGTCGTCGGAGTCACGATGCTCGACCTGTCGTGGACGACTTACTACCGGGAGACTGTCTCCGCCGTGACCCTGACTCAGATAGCGGGAGGCGTCTTCAAGACGGCGGTCTACGGGGCCCTGGTCGCCGTGTCCGGGTGCCTGCGGGGGATGGAGTGCGGCAACAGCGCGTCGGCCGTGGGCGAGGCCACCACGTCGGCCGTGGTCACCAGCATCGTCCTCATCATCGGCGCATGCGGGGCGTTCGCCGTGCTGTTCTACGTGCTGGGCATCTGAGGCCAACGATGGCGGACGGCACGGAGACACACGCGAACGGGACTGGCGCAACGGACGCGTCCATCGTCGTGCGCGACCTCACGATGGCCTTCGGCAGCTTCGTCGTGATGCACGATCTCAACTTCACCGTGCGGCGGGGCGACGTCTTCGTGATCATGGGCGGCAGCGGCTGCGGCAAGAGCACGCTGCTCAACCACCTGATCGGACTGCTCGAGCCGGCGCGGGGCGAGATCCTGTACCAGGGTCGGAGCTTCACGGCGGCGCCGCCACCGGAGCGCGACTCACTCCTGCGGCGCATCGGGGTTCTCTTCCAGAGCGGCGCGCTCTGGAGCTCGATGACCCTCGCCGAGAACATCGCGCTACCGCTCCAGCAGTACACCGATCTCGGGCCCTCGGAGATCCGCAAGGTGGCGTCGCTCAAGCTCGCGCTCGTGGGGCTCAAGGGCTTCGAGGACTACTACCCGAACGAGATCAGCGGGGGTATGCAGAAGCGCGCGGGCTTGGCCCGCGCGATGGCCCTCGACCCCGAGTATCTCTTCTTCGACGAGCCTTCGGCCGGCCTCGACCCGATCAGCTCGCACCTCCTCGACGAGCTGATCCTCGAGCTCCGCGAAAGCCTGGGTGCGACGGTGGTCGTCGTGACTCACGAGCTGGCCAGCATCTTCGCCGTTGCCACGAACAGCATCTTCCTCGACGTCGACGCGCGGACGATCACCGCCGCGGGCGACCCCAAGACGCTGCGCGAGCAAGGCAACGACGCCGTCCGCCGCTTCCTTTCGCGGGGCGGCGCGAACCCCGCTGGAGCAACCCATGAGTAAACGAGCCAATCCGACCGTAATCGGCGCCTTCGTCGTCGGCGCCGTGGTGCTTGTCATCGCAGCGGTGGGAGTCCTGGGATCCGGGAGGTTCTTCCGCAAGGTGTACCCGGCAGTCCTGTTCTTCGAGGGTGACGTCAATGGACTTCGCATCGGAGCCCCGGTGAAGTTCAAGGGCATCCAGCTGGGCGAGGTGACGAGCATCCTGCTGAGGCTCGGTGACGGCGCAGGTGCTCCTGAGGGCAAGGAAACGCAGCTGATTCCGGTGCTCATCTCGCTGGACCAAGCCAACATCGTCGCTCGAGGCAGCACTGTCAGACCCGACCGGGAGACACTCGCGGAATTCGTCAAACGGGGGATGCGGGGGCAGCTCAAGATGGAGAGCTTCGTGACGGGTGTCCTCTACGTGGAGCTCGAGATGCATCCGGGCACGCCGGCCGAGTTCCGGGGAGGCCCGGACCTCGAGTATCCGGAGATTCCGACCCTCCCGACCGCGATGGCAGAGGTACAGGCCAAGGCCGGCGCCTTCCTGGCGAAGCTCGACAAGGTCGACATCGACGGGTTGGTCAATTCGTTCAAGGCGGCGGCCGAGAGCTTCGACCGCCTGGCGAGCTCGCCCGGCCTGCACGCGACCCTGGACGGGCTTCCCACTACGGTCAAGAAGGTCGACGAGGCCGCGGATCAGCTCCAGCGCACCCTCGTGAGCGTCGAGGGCACGTCCGACCGTTTGAAGGCCGACGTGGTCCCGCGGGTCGACGAGGCGCTCGTCGCAGCGCGTGACACTCTGCGGAGCGTCCAGGCGGTCGTGGAGCCGGGCTCGCCGGTCGTCTACCAGCTCGGCCGAACGCTCGACCAGGTCGCGCAGGCGGCGGCCGCGGTCAATCGCCTGGCGGCAGAGCTCGAGCGCAACCCGTCGATGCTCGTGCGCGGAAAGGCCGTCGAGGAGAGCGCGCGATGAAGCGCAGCCTGATCGGCGTTGTGAGTGCCGTCGTGTGGCTCGCGAGCGGCTGCTCGATCCTCGCGCCGCAACCGGATCTCTCTCGTTACTTCGTGCTCACATCCGTCGTCGAGACACCCGCCGTCGGGGCGGACGCGCGCACGGGCGGACCCCGGCCGACGCTCGGCGTCGGTCCGGTCGTCCTGCCCGGGTACTTGGACCGGTTGCAGATCGTGCGTCGCAGCGGAGAGAACCAGCTCGTCTTCTCGTCGACCGGGGTGTGGGCCGAGCCGCTCGAACGGAACGTGCAAGGCGTGGTCTCGACGAATCTCGCGCGGCTCCTCGGAGACGTGGAGATCGTCCCCTTCCCCTCGTTCACGGCGATCAGCATCGATCGACAGATCTCCATCACCTTCCTCCGTTTCGGTGGCGACGAGCACAACTCGGTATCCCTGGACGCCCGATGGACGATCCAACGCCGCACAGACAAGGCGCCCGCGGACGCGCGCGAGTCACACATCGTGCGGCAGGCTTCGGACGGCTCCACCGCGTCCCTGGTTGCGGCGATGAGCGAAGCCGTCGGCGCGCTCAGTCAGGAAATCGCCGGAAAACTTCGTTGAGTGTCGTCGCCGCCGCCGCGTCCAGCGCGCCGGGCTCGATGTCTCCCAGCACGAGCTTCATGCCCTCGGCCGCGAGCCGCTCCGCCGTCGCGAAACCGATCCCACTTGCGCCGCCCGTGATCACCGCCACCCGTTCGCGAAATTGCTTCATGGCGAGAATGATACCGCGGCGCGGCGGCTCGTGTACGCTGGCGCGATGAGGTTTCTGCTCGTCCTCGTCGGGTTCGTCGGCCTGTTCGTCGGTTGTGACTCGTCTCCGCCGCCACCCGAAGCCACCGGGCTGGTTGAGTGGGCGCGTGTCGCGGACGAGCAGGTTCCCCGGATTGTCACTCGGGATCCCGACGGAAGTCTGCGGGTCACGAAGCTCGGCCTCGTCGTCGTGGACGGCGGCGGCTACACCCGAACGCGCGGCGCGCGCTGGCTCGTGAACCTTGAGCGCGACCCCGACGTGGTGCTGTGGATCGGCGCAGCCGCCCATCCCTGCGGGCCGAGCGGGTCACCGACCCAGCGCTCGCAACACGCATCCTCGACGCGTTCAGCAAGAAGTAAGGCTTCCTCGCGCGTGTCGTCCGCTGGTTCAACGGGGACAAGGCAACGCTGCTCCATCTCGTGGAGCGCCCCGCGCCCTGAACAGAATCACGTCCGTTCGGCGAGCGGCTCAGATCTCCCGGCAGAAGCGGGCGATGCTCGCCGCGGTCTCGCGACTCACATCGGGGCAGGCCATCGCGAAGATCTCCGTGCCGTGGATCGTGCCCATCACCTGGCGGCATTGCGCGGGCACGCCGGCGCGGAGCAACAGGCGATAGAACTCGATGCCCTCGTCGCGCAGCGGGTCGCTCTCGTTCACGCTGATGACCGTGGACACGAGACCCTTCACGTCCTGCTCGGACGCGACGGCGACTCCGCGCACCACCGCGAGGAGCTGGCGAAGCACGTCGGGCTGTAGAGCGCGCGCACTGACTGTTGCCGTCAGCGCGCCTTCTGTGCTTCGATCTCTTCCTCGACCTCGCGCAGGCGGTCCTTGCCGAAGAACAGCGCGCCGCCGACGATGAAGCTGGGTGACCCGAACACGCCGCGCGCGACGGCGCGCTCGGTGTTCGAGAGCAGCTCCTGCTTGACGTCGGGGTCCGCCGCGCGCGCGATCAGCTCGTCGGCGGGCAGGCCGGATTCGACCAGCGCCGCGCGAATCACGTCGGGCTCGTCCATCTTCTTGGGCTCGGCCCACATGTGCCGGTAGACCTCGCCGACGTAGCGAGGGAAGCAGCCGAGATGCCGTGCCGCGACCGCCCCGCGCATGATCTGGAGCGTGTTCACCGGGAAGTGGGGGTTGCTCGCGAAGCGCGTGATACCGTGTCTCGCGATGAATCGGCGCAGCTCCAGCGCCTCGTACTCGGGCTTGTTCTTGATCCCGCGCAGCGAGACGGCCGGCGAGACGTTCCCCGTCGCCTTGAACACGCCGCCGAGCAGCACCGGCACGTATGTGAAGGCAACGCCGGTGCGCTTCTCGATGCCGGGAATCACGAGATGCGCGAGATAGGCGTTCGGCGAGCCGAGGTCGAAGTCGAACTCGACCTCTGGAGTCACCATTTCTCGGCCCAGGGCCGCAGCACCACTTCGAACGCCCAGGTCGAGCGATGCTGGCGATGGAGCTGTAAGTAGGTCTCGGCGATCGCGTCCGGGTCGGCCATGTTGTCGTCGACGGCGGTCCCTGCGAGCCGGTGGGCGTGGGTGCCGTCTTCCTGCGTCCAGCCGATCGCGGCGTCGATCGGTACGTTCGCGACGTGGATGCCCTGCGGCCAAAGCTCCCGCGCCATGCTCTGCGCGAGCCACGCCTTCGCCTGACAGGCCATGGCAAAGGCGCCGCTCGCCGGGAAGCCCTTCAGCGCCGCGCTCGCGTTGGTGAAGATGATCGTTCCCTTCGCGCCGCTGGCGGCGGGCTGATTCTGCAACATGCGCCGAGCGGCCTCTTGGCCGACGAGGAATGCGCTGAACGCGGAGTTGCGGAGTGTCTCGAGCGCCATGCCGGGGTCGGCGTCGGTGATCATCTTGCGGAAGATTCCAGCCACCCGTCCGTCGATGTTGTGCACGACGAGCCGCGGAGCGCCGAGATCGCGGACGAGGCTCTCGAACAAGACCCCGATCTCCGCCGGCTCGCTGGCATCGCACGCATACCGCCGCACGCCGTGCGTCTTCTCCAAGTCGAGCAACACCGGCTTGTTCGGATCGCGGGCTGCGACGCCAACCCGCATACCGCTCTTTGCGAACAGCCGGGCGCAGCTCGCGCTGATGCCGGGACCCCCGCCCACGATCAGGGCAACCTCACTCGACGTATCGGTCACTTCGCTCCTCTCCGTGTCAGTGGTTCCACCAAGGTCTGTCCGAGAATGCGCGCAGGTCGAGCTCGTGCGTCCACGTGGAGCGGTGTTGCTTCGCGAGGTGGACGTAAGTCTCCGCGATCTGCGCGGGAAGCATGAGCCCGTCGTGCTCGTTGCCGTGTGTCTCTCGCAGCTCTCGGAACCGCTCCGGTCCCAGCATCTTTCCGAGCGTGTCCGGCGCGTCCACCGCGCCGTCGATCACGATGCGGACGACGTGGATCCCCTTTGCCGCGAACTCCGCGTTCAGCGTCTGGCAGAGCATGCGCCGGCCACCCATGGCCGCTGCGTGCGAGTGCTGACCGGCGTTCCCTTGCCTCGCGCGGCCATCCGCGGACACAGAGCCGACGCCAGACGAGACAGGCCGAAGGTCCCCAGGCGCCAGCCGGTCTCGAACGCCTTGAGTGACGTCTGCTCCAGCAGTCGATCACCGATCCGGGCGCCCAGGTTGTAGACGGCGACCTCGATCGGACCGATCTCGGCTTCGACGGCCGCGACTCGCTCCTCGATCGCGTCGGCTTCGATGGCGTTGAGGAGATACCCCAATGCGGAGCCTCCTTCGCTCTTGATCGCGTCCACCAGACGAGTCAGTCCGTCCAGGTCGGTGCGCCGGCACAGGCACGCGTGGTATCCCTCCTCCGCAAAGCGCCGTCCGACCGTTCCACCAATCCCCGCACCGGCACCGATCACCAAGCAAATGGGCTTCACGCGGGCTCTCTCCTCAGCCAGCAAGCTGCGTTTCGCAGCCTACGGGGTGCAGTTGCTTCATGCGACCAGATGGCCCCTGGGGCGGCAGCGTTTCGAGCGGATCCATCACGCCGTTCCTGAATGCGGAGCGCGTGGCAGTGGCGAACGAGGTCGCGATCGACGCCCGCTTCGACGCACGGCGCGCTGTGAAGCTGGCCTTGCCAGGGGGGAGCTACACGCCGCGCGGGCGTTGACTGTAGACTCACGTCGGCCTCACTGAGCCGGAGGACGACATGGCCGGACGCCGAGGATCTGGGTGGGTCTGTGTGGGTTTCTGTCTGCTCGCGGTCTCTGCGCGGGCGGCGAATATCGACGTCACGCGCTTCGATGACCCCGACCCTGCGGGGCCCGGGAAGGGCAGCACGTCGCTGCGCCAGGCGATCCTGCTTGCGAACTCGACGGAGGAGCCGGACACGATCACGCTGCACATCGGCACGTATCGGCTCACGATCCGCGGCGACGACGCGACCGCGCTGGCGGGGGATCTCGACGTCAGCAGCACGATCACGATCGAGGGCGATGCGGGCGGCGCAACGATCATCGACGCGAAGAAGGCCAAGGACCGGGCCTTCGAAGTGTTGGACGGGGGCGATCTCACGCTCAGGCACGTGACCGTGAGAGGCGGCAGCGCCTTGGTGAATGGCGGCGCCGTGATGAACGTTGGAGCACTCACGGTCGAGAGCTCGACGCTCACGGGGAACAAGGCCGGTGACAGCGGCGGTGCGATCGCGAGCGCGGCGGGAACCTGCACCCTGACCGACGACGTCGTCACGAAGAACAAGGCGTCGAACGATGGCGGCGGGCTGAACTTCGCCGTTGCGGGGACGGCATCACTCACACGAGTCACTCTGGCCAGCAACACGGCCGCGGACACCGGCGGCGGCATGAACTCGGACGACGGAGTCACCGTATCCGTCAGCGACAGCACGATCTCGGGAAACAAATCCAAGCGGGAGGGCGGCGGCCTGGACCCGAGCGGAGGCGTTCTCAATCTCACGAACACCACGATCAGCGGGAATCACAGCGCCAAGGGTGGTGGGATCCAGCTCGAGGCGGGCGGAGTCGTCACCCTCGACAACGTGACCATCGCTCACAACTCGGCGAGAGAGGGAGCCGGTCTCTGGACCGAGGTCGGAAGCACGATAACACTCACGAACACCCTCGTCGCCAAGAACAGCCCGTTCGATTGCTTCGGTCTCGTAGTGTCGAACGGCTCGAATCTCATCGGGCGGGTCGACGGCTGCGGGATCGGCGGAGACACGACAGGCGACATCGTCGGTGGCCCGAAGCCGTTGAAGCCCGTCGACCCGCGACTCGGCCCGTTGAGCGACAACGGGGGGCCCACCAAGACGCACGCCCTTCTGGCTGGAAGCCCGGCGATCAACGCCGTCCAGGGAACCTGTCCACCCCCGGCAGCCGATCAGCGGGGCCTGCCGCGGACCGGGACGTGTGACATCGGCGCGTTCGAGGCGCAGTGAGTCACTCACGCGATACTAGCGCAAGGCTGCACAGCCGGGATCCAGCTCCTCGGGCGCCCAGTTGGGTGCCGCCTGGTGCCGTCCCGGCGCCTAAGGATGCCGCTCGGTGCATCCGGCTGCCGCCTAAGCCCGCAAGAACCTCGTTACTGCTCGGTTTGGGGATCCTCTGAAAATCCGCGTGTCGGCGGTTCGATTCCGCCCTGCGCCACGAGGAACTTCGCCCGATGCGAGAACGCCGAGAGAATCACTAGGGCGGTGCCTAGAACGGTCGCGTCTCCCTGAGATCCTCGATCTGCCCCCGAGAGGCTTCCCCACGGTGGCCCGAAGACATCGAGTCACTCGAATGGCTGCACATCGACCTCGATCCTGCGCCGGGAGTCGAGGCGGGAATCGCGCGCGAGTTCGCTCCTCGCGCGCGCGACTCGCGGCGGCTCCGGCTTCGTCCGAGATCGACGACTTCAGCAAACTGCTGTGCCCAGTTGGGTGGAGCGATTCTTGGCGCTATCCGACTTCACTTCTTCGAGTGCCCATGGCAGGACCCGCGACGGTCGTCGCCCCACACCCCAGCAGTCGACACGAGGGGTCGGGAGCGGGCTGTGACTCGGTATGCTGCTCGGAAGTGCTCACGTAGACCCGGACTAGCGGTCGCCGTCACGCGCGTCAGGAGCCGCCGGGAGGACCCCGTAGCTGTCGAGGTCGGCGCGGTCGGCAACATGGCCACCCCGCGACACCTCTTCCGTGTCTGCGCGCTGTCGCGTAGCCCGCTTGAGCTCAGCCTGCTCGGCCTTCTTCCGCTCGCGCATCCGCTTCTGCGCGGACATCTTGCTGGACGCCACGTGGAGTTCCTCCGCTGTTCGGGCGCGCGCGCTCTCTCGCCCGAGGGGCGCTAGTAGCGCGAGCCGCCGCCGCGGCCCATGCCGCCGCCGCTCGGTCGAGGCTTGTCCTGGGCCTCGTTCACCTTGATGTCGCGGCCGCCGAGTTGGGTGCCGTCGAGCGCGCGAATCGCGTCGCTCGCCCCGTTCGCCTCCGACATCTCGACGAAGGCGAAGCCGCGCGGGCGGCCGCTCTCGCGATCCATGACGACCTTGACGGAGTCTACGCCGCCGTGACGCGCGAACAGCTCACGCAGCTCGTCCTCCGTCGCGCTGAAGGGAAGATTGCCGACATAGAGTTTCTTGCCCATTTCTGAACGAATCCTCGCCGCAAACCGGAATTTGTGGGTACGACCTGCTCCGGGTTCGGATCTGGAACTTCCGGACGAAAGCGCCGAGCAGGTCGCGAAGGAGTCCGACCTCGAAGCAGATACGCGCCGCTAAGGCGAGGCCCTGCTCGCGGTCGAACGTCTCTCGGAGGATGACCCTAGCAAGCGAATCGAGAGCACGCTCATCTGCATGCGTATCGAGGCCCTGCAGCGCAGATCACCCGATCGCGTACTCCTACAAGGATCCGTGAACTGCTATGGGCGCACGGTGATCTCGAGTCCGGCAGGCTCTCGCACGTCTTCGACGTGCGGCCCGACAACGAGAAGGACCCGTACTTGGACTTCCCCGGTCCGTCCGGCCCGACCCCGCGCCTCTGCTTCGCGCTCGGCCGGCGCGTTGTAGTCGTGATCCTGCGTCTTCCGTGCGACGAGCTCGACGAGGTCGTAGAACTCGAACCAGTCACAGTTCAGGAGATGGTCTCGCAGCTCCCCTTTGCAAAGAGCGGTGTAGAGATACTCGTCCTGGGATCTG
Source organism: bacterium (assembly GCA_041498295.1). Lineage (GTDB taxonomy): Bacteria > Myxococcota_A > UBA9160 > SZUA-336 > SZUA-336 > VGRW01. The sequence continues at coordinate 13,649 of JBGQIB010000046.1, forward strand.
AGCGGATCACGGTGCAGAACGACGTGTGAAGGTCGATCGTTCCAAGGACCTGGCTCTCGCTCGGGATCCCCTTCCCTTCGACAAAGAGTCGTGGCTCGAGCACCCGGTTCCAGTACTCCAGGCGGAGCCATCGAGGCGCGTCTTTCAGAATCGAGTCTCGCTCCGGGCCGAAACCGTGCCGGCGTGAGAACGTCATCCCCGCGAAGCTAGCGAGCCCGCCCGCAGCAATGCACGCGGCTTAAGAGGGCTTCGAGCCCACCAGCCCGATCGCGGCCCCACAGGGCGGCGGCGTTCCGTATCGGTGTGCAGGTGCGCCGCCCGGGGCGCCCGTTCCACGCGGCGCGCGGCTCTCGACAAGGCCCCCGGGGTTCGGGTTACCTTTCGCCGGTGCGACCCACCCCCCTCGCTCTCGTCGTCGCCGCCTTGTCGCTCTGCCTCGCGCAGGCCTCGCTCGCGCAGCAGACCTACACCAGCGTGGCCGGGCCGTGGTGGTTCACGATCGCGGGTAAGGACGAGGGGGCGATCTTGCTGCAGTTCAGCAGCCCGACCGCTGGCGCGTTCGCGGTCGAGGACCTCACGCTCACCGATCCCCAGGAGCCGACCCCGAGCTTCGGATTCTCGCGCTCTCTCGCGTCGTTCTTCGTGATCGCGGCGGGCCAGGGCCTGAACTTCGACGCGAACGGGAACGTCGTGGGCGATCTCGATCTGAGCGACCCGAGTGACTCGAGCCATGTGGGGACGCTCAGCATCGAGCGGGGGAAGCCGAACAGCGCGTTCACCACGCTCGGGCTGCGCGCGACCATCGACGGCGCTGCGGTGAGGCTCAAGGCGGTTCGCCCGCCCGACGCGTTCCCCGTCCTGACGGGCCGTACCACGACGGGCCAGCTGCACGGGAAGAAATTGATGAGCAAGGCGATCGACCTCCGCGCGACCACCTTCGGCGATCTCGGCCCGCCGGCCTACGCGTGGTCGGCCAAAGGTCCAGTCAGTGGCGAGCCGAGCGACGTGGCGCTCACGGGTCACATCATGCTGACCCCGAGCTTCAAGGCGTGGGGACTCCTCGAGGATTCCGACACTTTCGAGCCCGGCACGGTGAACGGCAGCCTGCAGCTCGAGGACCCGAACAGCACCGTGCCGACGCTGAGACTGACCGTACAAACCGTCCCCAAGCTGAAGCTCAAGGGGCAGCTCATCGAGGCGACCGAGCCGGTGCTCTCAGTCACACCCCAGAGCTTCGACTTCGGGAGCGTGGCGCTCGACGGCGGTTCGAGCGAGCACACGTTCGCGGTCTCGAACGTGGGGGTCGGTTCGCTGTCGGGCTCGGCGCAGTTCCTGATCGGCACCAGCATCGACTTCTCCGCGTCGGGCGACACGACATACACCGCTCTAGAACCCAGCGATCCGCCGGCGCAGGTCGACGTCAGCTTCGCGCCGCAGACCGCAGGCCCGCAGACGGCGCAGCTGCGCTTCGGAGTCAGCCAGGGGGTCGGCGCAAAGCTGGTCACAGTGACCGGTTGCGGCGGAGTCGCGGTTATCTCTGTGACTCCTTCTGGCACGATCCCCTTCCCGAGCACCACGGTCGCGACGTCGGCGACGCCCATCACCGTGACGGTGACGAACAACGGGGTCTGCCCGCTCACGGGCGCGGCCACGCTGGCAACCGCGACGGTGTTTCGACTGATTCCACAAGGGAGCGTCGTTCCCCAGGACTCGATCGCTTATACGCTCGCTCCCGAGGCGAGCACGCAGTTCAGGATTCTCTTCACGCCGACCACTTCGGGAGACGCAGAGGACGACCTGACCCTGACGGGTGGGGAAGGCGCGACAGTCCACATCACGGGAACCGGAACCCCCCCATGAAGACAGCGATCGGCATCGGTGCGGCGGCCTCGGGCCGCGAACGCGACTTCGAGCCCGCGGCGCGCTTCGCGGTCGAGGCGGAGCGGCTCGGGGTGGACGCGGTCTGGTCGGCCGAAGCGTGGGGGCAGGACGCGGTCGCTCCGCTCGCTTTCGTCGCGGCGCGCACGACGCGGATGCTCCTCGGCACCGGCATCATGCAGATCAGCGCGCGTGCTCCGTCGATGACCGCGATGACCGCGCTGACGATGGCCAGTCTCACGAAGGACCGGTTCATCCTCGGGCTGGGCGCGAGCGGACCGCAGGTGGTCGAGGGCCTGCACGGGCGCCCATTCGCGCACTCACTGGGACGCATGCGAGAGACGATCGAGATCGTGCGTCTCGCGCTGCGCGGGGAGAAGCTCGAGTATCACGGGCGCCACCACGAGCTGCCGCTTCCCGGCGGCGAGGGCAAGGCGCTGCGGCTCTCACAGCCCGCGAACCCGAACATCCCGATCTATCTGGCCACGCTCGCGCCAAAGGCGCTCGAGCTCACGGGGGAGCTGGCCGACGGCTGGCTCGGCACCTCGTTCACCCCGGACCAAGCCGACGCGCATCTGCGCTACATCGCGAAGGGCGCGGAGAAGGCGGGCCGCAGCCTCTCCGACGTGGCGATCTGTGTGGGTGGCTCGGTCTGCTTCGGCGACGACGTCGAGCGCATGGTCGAACGGCTCAAGCCCTCCGTCGCGTTCACGCTCGGCGCGATGGGCTCGCCGAAGACGAACTTCTACAACGAGGCCTATCGGCGCGGTGGCTTCGAGGACGCGGCGATCGAGGTGCAGAGACTCTGGGTCGAGGGCAAGCGCGAGCAGGCGGTGAGTCGCGTGCCGTCGGAGATGGTGATGCAGGCGGCGCTCCTCGGCCCCGAGAAGACGGTTCGCGAGCGGATCCGCAAGTACCGCGCTGCCGGAGTCACCATGCTGCGCCTCGACCCGCTCGGCGCGACGCCGACCGAACGCCTCGACACACTCGGCCGCGCCGTGGAGCTGGTGCGCGAGGAGTGTCGCTGAACGGGGACTCGGCCTCGGCGAGTTTCTGGCGCTCGAGAGCAAGGCGCACCTGGTTCCGCGCGTTCGTCGAGAAGCGCCAGCCTCGGTTCGACTAGCAGCTGAGAAATCCCGGCAGAAGCGCGCGATTCACTCGGTGAGCACGGTGGGCGTCACTGGGTTCTTCTGAGCGCGGACCTCGTCGAGCCGTTGCTCGACCGCAGCAAAGATCTCGGGCTGCGCGGCGAAGATGTAGAAGCGCTCGTCACGGATCGACTCGAACACACGCTGCGCCACCACGCTCGGCGCGAATCCTTGCTTCACGCCTTCGCGCAGCGCCAGCTCGATCGACGCGCCCAGCGCGCTCGCCTCGGGGGTTGGCGGGTCGTGCGCCGCGTCGCTCTTGCGATTGCGCCCCGACTCCATGATCCGCGTGTCGATGAAGCCGGGGCACAGAACCGACGCCTTCACGGGAGAGCCGCGCAGCGCGAGATCGCCGTGGAGGGTCTCGGTCAGCGTCACCACCGCGTGCTTGGTCACGTTGTAGATGGCCATGCCTGGGTTCGAGGTGAGGCCCGACGGAGTACGCCAAAGAGCCGGCTCCAGTTCGGCCGCCCGATCGGGAGTTACCAGGCCATCAAGCACAAGTGCGCCGAGATGCTGGTCTCCGTCGAGATGGCGAAGTCGGCCGCGACCAACGCCCTCTTCATCGCCGCGGCGAACGAGCCGGACTTCGTCGAAGCCGCCGCGCTCGCCAAGGCCTACTGCTCGGAGACCTATTTCCACGCGGCGGCGGACAACATCCAGATCCACGGCGGTATTGGATTCACTTGGGAGGCCGCGCCCCATCTGTACTTCAAGCGTGCGAAGTCGAGCGAGCTTCTGTTCGGCGACTCCGCGCACCACCGCGAGGAGCTGGCGAAGCACGTCGGGCTGTAGGTCGCGCGGCGAAAATTCCTTGACAGTGATCGAGTCACTCCAGCTATGCTGGTCTCATGAGGATCATTTACTCGGCCCTGCTCGGACTCTTCGTGCTCGCAGTCAGCAGCGCGTGCGCACTGACGACTGAGACGATCCAGCTCGATTACTCGCCTCGAACGGGCGTTCCGCAGGTCCAGCAGGCCGAGACTGTGACTGCCCTGGTCTCGGTCTCCGATACCCGGAGCCGCACGGATCGGGTCAGCAGCAAGAAGAACGGCTACGGCATGGAGATGGCCGCGATCACGTCTCAGAACGATCCGGTCTCGGTGGTCCGGCAAGCGATCGAAGCGGAGCTGCGCGGGCGCGGCTTTCAGATCGGGCAGAGCGGAGCCACGGTGAAGACCGAAGTCCAGAAATACTACTGCGACTTCAAGAACGGCTTCTTCTCCGGGGATGCGGTCGCCGAAGTCACTCTAAGCGTCCAGGTCCTGACGAGCGGCGGCGCGATCACCTACGCATCGGTCATCGCAGGCGAAGGCAAGGAGCCCAACGTTCAGCTCGCGTCGGGCGGAAACGCGAAGCTCGCGCTCGACCGCGCGCTCCAGGACGCCATGGACAAGCTCTTCGGCAATCAGGCGTTTCTGGACGCCTTGCTGAAGGCAAGGGCGACTTAGCGCTCCCGCGCTCAGTGCTCTCGCGGCCACGGCGGAGGCGTCGACGCGGCCGCAGGCGCGTCCGAGTGCAGCCCGCTAGCGCCACGCATCATCCTATCCTCGTGTCTCGTCGAGGAGGTCTGCGCCGTGTCTGTTGCGTCGCTCGAGGGTCAACGCGTCGTCATCATCGGCGGCAGCTCCGGCATCGGCTTCGCCGTGGCTTCGCTTGCGATCCGCGAAGCCGCGCGGGTCGTCGTCGGGTCCAGCAGCGCCGCGCGCGTGGAGGACGCGGTGAAGCGGCTGGGATCCGCCGCGTCCGGATCGGCGGTGGACGTGCGCGAGGAGGCCAGTGTCTCCGCCTTCTTCGGCCGAAGCGGGCCGTTCGATCACCTGGTGTTCACCGCCGGTGACTGGGATGCGCTCCGCAAGGGCGGCCCGGTCCCGGAGCTGGACCTTCTCGGCGCGAGCGCCGTCTTCACCGTCCGGTTCTGGGGCGCGCTCGCGGCCATCAAGCACCCGCAGGGCCGCATCTCCTCGAGCGGCTCGATCACCCTCACCAACGGCGTGGTCGCGCACCGGCCGCGCAAGGGCGCCGCGCTCAACGCGGCGATGGCCGGCGCCATTGAGCACCTGAGGCGCGCGCTGGCGGTCGAGCTCGCGCCGGTGCGGGTGAACGCCGTGTGCCCGGGCCTGGTCCTCACCGACGTGTGGAACAGCATCCCCGGGGATCGCCGCGCGGAACAGATCCGCCGCATGACCGCGCGGCTTCCCCTCCGGCGCGCCGGTGACCCGGACGAGGTGGCCGAGGCCTACCTCCATCTCCTTCACGCGACCTACTCCACCGGCCAGGTCCTGATCGTGGACGGTGGCATGACCCTGGTGTAGACGGCGAAGGCCGTCAGCCGCGGCGGCTCACCAGGACGCGGCGTCGCACCAGACGACCGCGAGCGGCGCGAGGATCTCGGGCTGGAGCATGCGCATGTTCACTCCCATCCGAGCGTACCGTTTGTCGGCCGCAGCCCAGTGCGTGACGCAGCCGCGAGACAGGTCTGTTACGCTGACAATCATGAGTCAGCTCACTCGCCGGCGGTGTTTCGCTGTCCTGTTGCTTTTGGCGACGTGTCTTGTTCCACGGTCCTCGCCAGCGTCGACACTCACCCTAGGGCAGGACGCGCATTCGTACTTCCCGAACCTCTTCTCTTTCATCGGTGGCGGGGTCAGCGTCAGCGACGGCTCCGTTCCGATCGCACCAATCCCCTACTCGTACCAATGGCCCTCGATTCCCGCGAGCGGCGGGAGCATGAGCCTCGATTACACCGGCGTGGGCAACCCTGTGCAGGTGGCGTTCTCCGTGTCACTGTTCAGCGACGCCGAGCCGTTCATCCAGACCGGGACGTGGGGCCCCAGCGCGATTCCGGTGACTCTTCGCATCGACGAGATCGACTTCGAGTCTCCGGGCGTCGGAAGCCCGCCCGAGATCGTGACCTCTGGAGCGATGGTCAACCTGTCGACGACGGTGACGATGCGCGGAGATCTGACGGTCGGCACGGTGGTGACGCCCTTCAGCGAGACGGCCAACGGCTGCTGCGCGGGCCGCGATGCCATTCCGCCTCCCGGCGGGCTCGACCTCAACGTGTTCGGGCCGAACAGCGTGGTCGTCGGCTTCGGCGGAGGGCCCGGGCTCGTCGCCTATCTCGGCGCCAGCCCGCCCGCGATGGACGTAGCCACCATCGACGGAGTGACGTTCCGCGTCGGACAGATCGGGACGAGCTTCTTTACGCTCACGTACGTGCCGGAGCCGAGCTCGGCGGCGCTGCTGGCGATCGCCGCGGCGTCTCTCTCGCTGCTTCGCCGGCGCCGGGGCTCGTTCTCTTAGCGGCCGCCCGGCGCGTAGGCCTGACTCAACGCCAGCTTCACGGGCCAGCCAGCGTCGAAGCGGTCGCCGCCTCGACCTCGTTCGCCACGGCCACGCGCTCGGCGTCCCAGCTCGAGCCGGCGCGCTTTGCGATCCCGGCGGGCGTCTCAAGGGCATGCGCCGCGCGCACGCGCAGGCGTGACTCGCGGATCGAGCGGCGCTCGCTCTCGCGCAGAGGGTTGAAGCTGCTCTAGTCGGTGTACACGGAAAATGTACGCCGGGCTCGTGCTCACCCGGGGTGCGCCCAGAGACCCCGGGTCACTCGCCGTAGTGCCGAAGGAGCCTCCGCGCTGGGCCGGGACCTGCCACGCGTCGCGAGCCCAAGCGGTTCGCTTGGCCGGCCGCAATTTGGCGGAGCTGGTACGGCCCCGGAATGGGACCCGCGCTCGTGCCCACCCGGGGGTGCGCCCAGAGGCCCGGGGCTCGATCGCGCTCGTGGTGCCATGGCCGTTGCCGAGTATAAGGGCCGCCAGGGGGCCGTCGGCGTTGCCGCCCGATGCCGCTACCTGCCGCAGATCGCAAACAAAGTCGCGCAACTCCGCCTACTGACTCGAGTCGGGATCCTCTGAAAATCCGCGTGTCGGCGGTTCGATTCCGCCCTGCGCCACCAGGAACGCTCGACGCGTCGCGCACTTGCGTGGGCGTCGTTCGAGCCCGTCCGCGCGCAAGCGGCGAGACGACCGATGTTGCACGGCTGGCGATCACGCGCGACTGATCACCGCCTCGGCCAGCCAACGCCGGATGCGCGAGTCCCCGAATGGCGGCTGCTTCGTCGACGCCAAAGTGACCGAGCGCGACCTCACCGAGGTCAGTGACATCGACGTAATCTCGACGGCCTACCGCCGGCGGTCACCGCGTCACAAACCTTCTTGCCCTCGGCGATGTATAGTGCCCAGGCAGCCTCTTCGAGGGAATTTCAACTTCAAGTGCAAGGAAGTCGCATCATGAAGCTCATTGCATCTCTGTTCGCTTGTCTGCTGGCCACGGCGGCTGCCCTGCCCGCTGCCGCGGCCACGCTGGTCTACGATGCCAATCTTTCGGGGGCGAACGAGAATCCGGCGACCTCCTCGCTGGGAACCGGCTTCGCGCAGGTCACAGTCGACACCACCCTGCTGACCATGCGCGTAGAGGCGACCTTCACCGGTCTCACGGGCCTGGTCACCGCGTCGCACATCCATTGCTGCGCACCGGCGCCGACAAACGTCGGAGTCGCGACCCAGACGCCGACGTTCCCGGGGTTCCCGTCCGGAGTCACTTCCGGCAGCTACGACCAGACGTTCGACATGTCGCTGGCAGCGAGCTACAACGCGCCGTTCGTCACCGCGAGCGGAGGCTCGGCCGCCGGTGCCTTCAGCGCGTTGGTCGCGGGCATGGACGCGGGACAAGCCTACTTCAACATCCACACGAACACGTCGGCTGGCGGCGAGATCCGCGGCTACCTGACGCGAGTGCCCGAGCCGCATAGCCTCGCGCTCCTCGTGGTCGGCCTAGGGTTCTCGGTCCTCGCGGCGCGCCGGAGACTCGCGAGCTAGCAAGGCGGCGTTCCGAGCGGGCTCGGATCCACTCCGCGAGGAGTTCGGCGAACTCGCTGGCGAACGGAACCGTAGTAGCCGCGGGCTCGCTCGAGGTAGACCTCGGCGTTCCGGAGGCTCGCGGTCGTGAGGCCGAGTGACTTCGTCGTCCGGGACCACCGGCGCCGTCGAGTGCTGATCGCGCTTCGGCTCATGCGCGTACGGCCGGCGTGGGTTCGCATCCCTGCGAGGCGTACGCCTCGAGGTTGACGAAGGCGTTGGAGTCACTATGAAGGAATGGGCAGACCGCGTTCCTTGGTGGGCCCTCCCGGGATCGAACCGGGGACCGATGGACTAAAAGGCACCGGCGCTAGCTCGGCGAGTCCAGCCGCTTGCCTCGGCGACGAAGTCTCGGGGAGCAACGCTTGGATCAACGCCGATTTGTCGCGAAACCGCTGGAAGACGGGGCCACCGAGAGAGCCGGTCGCGCACTGATCTCTACGACGCCGGCCGTCGGTGCCGGCTTGAGAACGCTGCAGGCATCGAGCCGCAACGTCACTCGTGTTTCCGTCGAAACTCGCGCGGCAATGTCTCCTGCATTCGGCACTTCAAACGAGTCACTCTGCTTCCTCCATGAGTTCAGCGGACGAGACTCTGGCTTTTCGGCGTGAGGGCCGAGCTGACGAAGCCGGCGTTGGAGCTGTCCGCGGTGCGGGCTCGGAGCCGCCGCAGGAGCAACGCGTCCAGCGACCAAGGCCCCGGACCGGCGGCTAGCAGATAGATGCACGTCATGATCTGGGCGTACTCGGAGCGAATTTCGTGCAGCACCGCCCATCCCCCCATGACCGGTGGAGCGGGTGGTGCGGGCAGCGGGGAGGTACCGTGGTACAGCGAGATCTTGGTGGACAGCATCGCCACGATCATCTCGATGATGAACGGCACACTGATGAGCCGCGTCGTCAGGCCGCTCATGAGAAGAACGCCGCCGCCGATTTCGAGCACGGCGATCGCGGGCGCGAGCACCTCGGGCAGCGGCATACCCAGCTTGGTGAACCGCCCCACGCCTTGGTTGGCATAAGCGAACTTCAGCAGGCCCTCCCAAAAGAAGACCGCGCCCGCCATCAATCGCAAGGCGAGCGTAGCTTTGGGGCCGGACGTCGGGGGGTAGACGAGAAATCGAGTGACTTCGTGAAGCTTCATGGATCGGTTCCTTCGTTTTGTGGTTAGGCATTCTCGATGCCTCACCCGACACAACGCCGGACTCGCAGGACGGTTCCATGCGCCCTCTCGGGAACCTCTTGACCGCCTCAGACGTTGGACACGGGAAAGGGGGCGAAGTAGGGTCGATGGGTGGCGGGCGGAGGAGCCGATGAGGTCGCGCGGCAGGCGCTGGCCCATGCGGACGCGCTGTACAACTTCGCGCGCTGGTTGGCGCGCGATCCCGTTGAGGCCGAAGACCTGGTGCAAGAAACTTACACACGCGCGCTAGGCGCGGCGCAGCAGTTCGAACCGGGGAGCAACCTGAAGGCGTGGCTCTTCCGCATCTTGCGCAACGCCTTCATCGATCGCCGACGGCGGTCGCAGCGCGCGGTCTCTTTCGCCGAAGACCTCGACGCGGGCGGCGAGCTGGCAGAGCCCGCAATGGGCGAGTTACAGCTCGATCAAATCCGGGCGCTGGTCGCCGAGGACGTCTCAGCCGCGGTTCATGCGCTCCCGGAGTCTCTTCGGACTGTCATTCTCCTGGACGTCGAAGGGATGACGGAATCGGAGGTGGCGAACGTGTTGGGCTGCGCGACGGGAACCGTGAAGTCGAGGCTCTCGCGCGCGCGAGCGGTATTGCGCGACCGGCTCGCCGCGTATCGCCCGTAGGCGGAAGGGGGCTCGAGGCGGGATATGGACTGCGGCGAGGCTCGAGAGCTGAACCTGAATGGGCTGCGAGGGCGCCTTTCGTCGGAGCTGGCGAGCCAACTTCGAGAGCACCTCTCCACATGCGCTCCGTGCCGCGACCACGCTGAGGCTGAGCGCGTTCTTGGCGAAGTTCTCGACGTGCACCTGCCTCAGTACGCTGCGCCTCTGGCGCTCAAGCGGCGTCTTGCGGCGGGCTGGCCGGCCTCCACTCCTGCAGCTCCAGCGCCACGGCGTATCGAGAGGTCTGCGCGGGCCGCAGCGATGGCGATGGCCGCGGCCGCCGCGGTGATCTTGGTCGTCGGTGGCTCGACAGCATTCTTCGTCCAACAGCGCTCCGAGCTGCGCCAGCTGGAGACGGAGACCGTCAACGACCACCTACGCATGCTCGGGGGCGCCCCGCTCGCCCAGGTGGCAGGCGGCCTCCACGAAGTCAAGCCCTGGTTTGGCGGCAAACTCGATTTTGCACCGGCCGTCCAATTCGCCGGAAACGAGGACTACCCGCTCCAGGGAGGGGCAGTAGAGCCCTTCCTCGATCGGCGAGCGGCGGTATTCGTCTACAGGCGGCGGCTCCACACCGCCTCGCTCTTCGTCGTTCAGGGCGATGGGCTCGCCTTCCCAACGACTTTGCGTACGCGGATAGTTCGGGGTTTCAGCGTCGCGCTTTGGAAGGCCGGTGGCCAAGGCTACGCGCTCGTCTCCGACCTCAACCTGGGCGAGCTCCTCGAACTTCAAGCCGAGATCGCGTCGCCCTGATACGAGCCTGTCCTCCATGAGTCTGAAGCTCCCGCGAGGTCGCGATCAGGCACTCGGGAGTCAGTCCGAGTTCACTTTCGTTGCCGTCGAACCAACGCAGGTACAAGCGAGACGACCGCGAGAAGGAGATAGATGACAATGGCATTGAGCGAGACGGCCAGCGGGAGCAAGGAACTCGGAAGATGGTCGATCCAAGGCAAGGCGAGGAGAACCGCGACAAGTCCGGAGAACGTCCTGCGGTCGAACACTGGATAAACCAGTGCGCACACAACAGCCAGGAGATAGAGAGCGGTTCCGATTGCCGCGAGTTTTGAACGCACGAGCATCATCGTCCTAGCATGGGCTCAAGAGATACTTCGCGTATCGGTTTTTTCTCGGAGCGTCTGTGACTCTGAAAATCCGCGTGTCGGTGGTTCGTTCCCGCCCTGCGCCACCAGGAGCCCGGCGTGCACGCAGAGGGTGCGGCGTACTTCCTCGATCGTGGTTGTGTTCGCCGGCATCCGCCATGCGTTGAAACCGCGACATTTGCGATCGATTGCTTGTAAGCTCACTTCGTTAGCAACACCGATCCGGGGGATCATTGATGCCTGAATACTGGATGCTGACTTGGCCGATCGCAGGCCGCACCGCTCAGGTAGCCAAGCTGTGCGAAGCGAGCGGCTGGGACGGACTGCTGGTCACCGACACACAGTGTCTCGCGGCGGAGGCGCTCGTACAGCTCAGCATGTGTGTCGCGGCGACGCAGCGCATCAAGTTGGGTACCGGCGTGACGAACCCGGTCACGCGCGATGCTGCAGTGCTGGCGTCCGCATTCAGTACGCTGCAACAGGAATCGGGCGGGCGCATGATGCTCGGAATCGGGAGAGGCGATTCGTCGCTGGCGCACATTGGCAAATCGGCCGCGTCGGTGGCGGCGCTCGAAGCGTTCATCGTCAGCCTGCAAGGCTATCTGCGCGGTGAGGCGGTGAAGCGCGACGGGTTTCCCAGCCGCCTGCTTGCTCTGTCGGCGCAACCCAAGGTGCCCGTGGACGTGGCCGGTACCGGCCACCGCGTGATTGCGCTCGCTGCGCGGCATGCCGACGGACTGACCCTCGCCGTCGGTGCGAATCCCGAGCGTATTGGTGCGAAGGTTCGCGAAGCCGAGGCGGCACTTTCGGCTGCCGGTCGGTCGCGCGCCCAGTTCACGATCAGCGCGTACGTCAACGTGGCCGTCAACGATCGTCTCGCCGTCGCACGTGACATCGCGCGCGGCGGTGCGGCGATCACTGCCCGTTTCAGCGGCATGCACGGCGGCGCGGCCAGCGACGGGCTCGATGCGGACGAGGGGCGTGCGGTGCTCCGGCTCGCGGACAGTTACGACTTGGCGCAGCACGGCTCCAGCGCCGCGCCGCACGCTCGCGCGCTGACTGATGCCTTCCTAGACAGCTTTGCGGTGATCGGCGACGCGGCGCGAGTGACCGAGCGACTCGGCGCGATCGCCGCAACGGGTCTCGATCGCATCGTGTTGATCGGGGGTTCGCTCGCTGTCGAGCCTGAGCTCATCCAGCAGTCGATCACCGCTCTATCGACACGGGTGCTTCCAGCGCTGCGCGGGGTGCTCTAGGACTAGGACAGCCCAGGGTTGATCGCAGCGGGTCGCGGGTCCATGCGAAAGAACCAGATCGCTTCGGGATCTCCCGGCACATCCAACAGACCCCCGGCCCCCCGCGAAGACATGTACTGCTTCGCGCCCTCCTCGAAGACACACCTTCGATCAAGGGTCTTCTCGGGTAGCGCAGTAGTGTGTGCGCTTCGGCGATGTCAGTAGATCCACGGCACGATCCGGGCGGGTACGGCGCGGCGATACTCGTCCCAGGTCGCGCCATACTTTTGCGCGCAGCGCCGATCGTCGGCGATCTGGCGCGGCAGCAGCAGCGCCAGGTAGTAGATCGGGTAGAGCCATGGCCAGATGGCGCCCGGGTAGCCGAGGCAGAGCGCGAGCGCGGCCGCCATGAGCAGCTCACCGAGATAGTTGATGTGGCGCGAGAGACCCCAGAATCCGCCGATCAGCACGCGTTTGTCGCCGTCCGAGAGCGCGCGCTGCGACAAAGGACCGAAAGTGACTCGCTGCGGCTGCGTCTTGAAATAGTACTTCTGCAAATTTGCTCCCCGAGCCAGAACCCAGCCCGCAAAGAACAGCGCCCCGGCCCCGACTAGCAAGATCGGAGGCGAATGCGGATTCGGCAGTTCGGCGGCGAACCAAATGCCGACGCAATAGAAGAACGGATAGAACACGAGACAGCCCCAAGTGAGCTTGAAGCCCACGCGCTCGGCGACGAAGTCATAGGTGTAGAGGTGTACGCGTTCGAAGAACAGATACTCGACGAGGAAAAAGCTGAAGAGCGCCGTGTAGAGCAGCACTCCCGGCGACGGGTCGCTCGGGTAAGTCAGATAGTGATGCGCGGCGAACGAGAGCACGAGCAGCTCGAGCATGACCGCGCCGACCAGGTAGAGGAGCATCTTGGCGTCGATGCGCCCGCCGAGCCATTGCGGGTTCTCGAAGCGACCGAGGTAGAGATCGCTCAGCCATGATTCGCCCGTCCTTGGGCCGGGCAATACGATGGCGAGCGTAAAGACGACCCCGACGACAAACGCAGTCACGAGCATCGGCGCGCGCTGGAGATAGAAGAAGTCCCAGGGAATAGACCCGCAGGCGGCCAGCGCCAAGTACCCACCGACCACGACCGCGAACACGACCAAGCCGTTCAAGCGGTAGCGCAGGCGGCGCCCAGCCGCGTCGAAGACGTAGCCAAGGACCCAGCGGCCCGGAAGGATCACGTGGAGGAGGAGCACGGCGAGATACACGCCGAGCAGGGACAGCACGCCGGTGGCCATGCGCCATACTAAAACGTTGCAAGCATCCTGTTTCGGGTTTGGTTGATGTCATGAGGTCGCTTCTCGATCGCTACGGCCCGTGGGCGCTCGTCTGCGGCGCTTCCGAGGGCATTGGCGCCGCGTTCGCGCGCGCCTTGGCCGAGGCCGGCTTCAGCCTGGTTTTGATCGCACGTCGCCCCGAGCCGCTCGAAGCGCTCGCGGCCAACCTGCGCACGTGCTTTGGCTCTTCGGTCGAGACCGAGGCGCTCGATCTGGCCGCGGTCGATCTCGAAGCGCGTCTACGCGCGCTCGCGCGCGAGCACGAGATCGGTCTGGTGGTCTACAACGCCGCGCTCTCGATCGTCTCCCCGTTCCTCGACACACCGCTTGCGGACAAGCAGCGCATCCTCGACGTCAATGTGCGCGGCCCCGTGATCACGGCGCACGTTTTGGGAGAGCCCATGGCCGCCCGCGGACGCGGCGGCATCATCCTGATCTCGTCACTCACTGCCTTCTGGGGCTCGGCATGGGTCGCCACCTACGGCGCGAGCAAGGCGTTCAACCTCTCTCTGGGCGAGGCGCTCGCCCACGAGCTCGGAGAGCGCGGTGTCGACGTCCTGGTGAGCTGTGCCGGCGCAACCCGGACGCCGGGGTTCGTCAGCCTGGTGGCGGGCCGCAAGGCTCCACGAGCGATGAGCCCGGAAGCGGTGGCGAGGCAAACCCTGGACGCACTCCCCAAGCGCGGCGTATTCGTGCCAGGGACGTCGAATCACTTCATCCAGCTCCTGCTGTCGCGTCTGCTGCCGCGCAGGAGCGCGGTCCGGATCATGGCCAGTCACACCAAAGCACTCCTCGGGAAGGGACCAGAGAGTTTCGGAAAATGAAGAGAACGATCCTGATCACCGGCTCTTCGGCGTGATGGACGTGACTCGGGCCATCCTGCCGCACTTCCGAAGTCACAAGTCCGGCCTGATCGTCAATGTGAGTTTGGGCGGCGGCATGTTCACCCTGCCGATGATCTCGCTCTATTGCGCCAGCAAGTTCGCGCTGGAAGGTTTCTCGGAGTCACTCTCCTACGAACTCGCCTCTCAGGGCATCGCGGTCAAGCTTGTGGAGCCGCATGGAGGCGTCAGCAGCACGACCTTCAACGAGACGTCGGCCAGGAACTACGCCACGGACCCATCCCTCAGCGACTACGATGACTTCGCAAGGCGCACGGCCGAGGCATTCGCGCGGATGTCCGCGGCGCGTTTGATAAACGCGCGATCTATGGGGCCGCCACGGACGGCACCGACCAGCTTTCTGGTCGGCAACGACACCCGGGGCTTCCCGAAGGCCTGAGGCCCGGAAATTAGCCTCCGCGCATCCGAGCCCTGGCGCTGCATAGGCGCGCACCTTTTCTGCGTCGAACCGGTTGCACACGCAGAGAGAAACGGAGGTTCACGATGCGCCGCTCCATTCTCGGCGCTTTCGCCGCTGCGACGCTGTTCTTCCTGATCCCGGCCGCGCAGAGCTTCGCGCAGGGCCACTACCACGGTGGGGGCTACGGCGGCGGGGGCTGGCACGGCGGCGGAGGCTGGCACGGCGGTGGGGGCTGGCACGGCGGGACGAGCGGCGTCGTGGGTATCGGACCGGGCTTCGGCTGGGGCTACGGCGGTGGCTATGGGTGGGGCCCGGGTTGGTTCTATGCGCCGCCGTACTACTACGGCGCCAGCTACTACGGCTACCCGTATGCGTATGGGCCGCCGGTCGTCGTCCAGCAGCAGGCGCCGGAGTATGTCCAGCAGGAGCCTCAACAGAACAGCCTGCCGGCGGGTTACTGGTACTACTGCGCGAGCGCGCGGGGCTACTACCCGAGCGTTCCGGCCTGCCCGGAGGCGTGGGTCCAGGTGCCGCCGGCGCCGCCGAAGGAGTGAGGCGCGATGGGGCATTTGCAACGAGGTCTCGCGCTCGTCGGAGCGGCGGCACTGTGTGCTGCGTGCGTCACGGCGCCGACCGGACCGGACGTCATGGCGCTCCCCGGATCGGGGAAGAGCTTCGCGAGCTTCCAGGTCGACGACCGCAACTGCCGTGATTGGGCGGCCGACAGGATCGGCATCGCCCCCGGTCAGGCCGCAGGCCAGAGCGCGGCGAGCGGCGCCGTGATCGGCACCGCGATCGGGGCCGCCGCGGGAACACTGATCGGTGTCGCCGCGCACGACCCCGGCGCGGGCGCGGCCATCGGCGCCGGAGCCGGGCTCTTGGTCGGCTCCGCCAACGGGGCGGCGGCCGGTGAAGCGAGCGCGGCGTCTCTGCAGCGCCGCTACGACATGGCGTACACGCAGTGCATGTACGCGAACGGGAACCAGGTGCCGGTTGCGGGTCGCCCTGCAGCTCCGTACGGAGCTCGATCGTCGCCGCCACCGCACCCGCGCAGAGAGCGAGCGCTGCCGCCTCCACCGCCGCCCATCGGCGCGCCGCCGCCTCCGCCTGCGGCCGCCCCTTACTACGAACCTCCAGACCTCGGCTAGCCGGTCGCCGCGCGACGTACTGAGTCACTTGCACGCCATCGCGGTTTCTGCGAAACGTGTATGCCCGTGAGTCGCAGCTTCGCGCATCTGCTCGCCGCGTGGGTCACCCTGTTGCC
>JBGQIB010000047.1:0-29333 GCA_041498295.1 bacterium
ACGGTGAGCTTCGGGCCCGACGTGCGCGGCAAGCGGCGCGTGATCGTGACTCCGGAAACGGGCGATCCGCGCAACTACGACATCCCCAAGGGCAAGCACATCGCGGTGCACGAGGGTGACTTCGTGCGCGCCGGCGAAGCGCTCATGGGCGGCTCGTCCAATCCGCACGACATCCTGAAGATCAAGGGCGAGAAGGAGCTGGCGAAGTATCTGCTCGACGAAGTGCAGGAGGTCTATCGACTCCAGGGCGTGTCGATCAACGACAAGCACATCGAAGTCATCGTCCGACAGATGCTCCGCTGGGTGCGCGTCACCGAGGTCGGCGACACCGACTTCCTGATCGGCGAACAGGTCGAGAAGCACGTGTTCGAAGACGTGAACAAGAAGACCGAGGAGGACGGCAAGACGCCCGCGCGTTGCGAGCCGATCCTGCTCGGCATCACGAAGGCCTCGCTCTCGACGGAGAGCTTCATCTCGGCGGCGTCCTTTCAGGAGACGACCAAGGTCCTGACCGAGGCGTCCATTTCCGGGAAGACCGATCGCCTCATGGGCCTGAAAGAGAACGTGATCATGGGCCGACTCATCCCCGCGGGCACCGGCATGCCGAAGTACCGCTACATGGGGATCCGAATCGAGGGTGCGGACGCCGACATCGAGGAAGAGCGGGCCGATGAAGCCGCTGCGAGCACGGCTCGCACCGGGGACGTCGCGCACGCCGGCCTGGTTGCGGGCGGGTCCGACGACTCGAGTGGGCCGCTCGAAGTCTAGACTTCGTCTTCGCCCGATCTTCGCTCCGACGAATGACGTCCACGCGCGGTCTGCGCGTGTGGACGTCATTTGACACTGAGCGCTTTCCTATTATAATCCGGCGCCTTCCGAGCGGAGGACGCCGATCCCTGATCGGCCCGTTCGGTGCTGTTCCTGTACAGGGGTCCGCGCGAGTTCCGTGTCCACCGGGCTGTCTCGCAGGGGGGTGAGATTCCCTGGCCTGCGACCAGCCGCCGGACGCGGATGCGTTTGCGCGGTGAAGTCTCTCAGCAAGGGAAGACCGAGATGCCGACCATCCAGCAGCTCGTCCGCCACGGACGGGCAGTCAAGCAAAAGAAGATCAAGGCGCGCGACCTGATGAAGTGTCCGCAGCGCCGTGGTGTGTGCATCCGCGTCTCGACTCACACACCGAAGAAACCGAACTCGGCGCTGCGCAAAGTCGCGCGCGTGCGCTTGTCGAACGGGCGCGAGGTCTGGGCGTACATCCCGGGCGAAGGACACAACCTGCAGGAACACTCCGTAGTGTTGGTCCGCGGTGGACGCGTGAAAGACCTTCCGGGCGTTCGCTACCACATCGTGCGCGGAACGCTCGACACGCTCGGTGTCGACGGCCGCAACCAAGCCCGCAGTCGCTACGGCACCAAGCGCCGGAAATAGGAGCGCGAGATGCCGCGACGACGCGAAGTCCCTCGGCGGGACGCAACCCCGGATCCGAAGTTCGGCGATCGCCAGGTCGCGAAGTTCATCAACGTGCTCATGCAGCGCGGCAAGAAGAGCATCGCCGAATCGATCGCCTACGGCGCGCTGCAGCTCGTCGAGGAGCGCGCGCAGGAAGAGCCGGTTCGCCTGTTCCGCCGCGCGCTGGACAACGTTCGCCCGCGCGTGGAGGTGAAGAGCCGGCGCGTCGGTGGCGCGACGTATCAGGTGCCAGTCGAAGTGACTCCGACTCGCGGCAGTGCGCTGGCGATGCGCTGGGTCGTCCAGTACGCGCGCGCGCGCGCGGGCAAGTCGATGCGCGAGAAGCTCGCGGCCGAGCTGCTCGACGCCGCAGCGGAGCGCGGTGAAGCAGTGCGCAAACGCGAAGAGACGCATCGCATGGCCGACGCCAACCGGGCGTTCGCCCACTACCGCTGGTAAAGCGGAGTTTCTGATGTCGCGGGACCGCTCACTCGAACGCACGCGCAACATCGGCATCATGGCGCACATCGATGCTGGTAAGACGACGACGACTGAGCGGATCCTGTTCTACACCGGTCGCAACTACAAGCTCGGCGAGGTGCACGAAGGCACCGCGACGATGGACTGGATGGAGCAGGAGCAGGAGCGCGGCATCACCATCACGTCCGCCGCGACGACCGCGTCCTGGCGCAATCACCGCATCAACTTGATCGACACGCCGGGTCACGTCGACTTCACGATCGAAGTGGAGCGCAGCCTGCGAGTGCTCGACGGTGCGGTCGCCGTGTTCTGTGCGGTCGGTGGCGTCGAGCCGCAGTCCGAGACGGTCTGGCGGCAAGCCGACAAATACGGCGTGCCGCGCATCGCGTTCGTGAACAAGATGGATCGCGTGGGCGCGAACCTGTTCGAGACCGTCGCGCAGATCCGCACGAAGCTCGGCGCGACGCCGGTCCTGCTGCAGCTGCCGATCGGCAGCGAAGAGCGTTTCGCCGGCGTGGTCGACCTGGTCGCGCAGAAGGCGATCATCTGGAAGGACGAGACACTCGGCGCGGAATTCAGCATCGAGCCGATTCCCGCCGCGATGGAGGCGCAGGTCGCCGAGTACCGAGACAAGCTGCTCGAGATCGTCGCCGAGCACGACGAGACACTTCTCGAGAAATATCTCCAGGGCGAGCCGGTCGGCGAGGACGCGATTCGCAAGGCGATCCGCGAGGCGACGATCCGTCTCAAGCTCGTGCCGGTATTGTGCGGCGCGGCGTTCAAGAACAAGGGCGTGCAGCCGCTGCTCGACGCGGTCGTCGACTATCTGCCGTCACCGCTCGACGTGCCGCCGATTCGCGGCGTCGATCCGAAGGGCAACATCGTCGAGCGCCGCCCGCAGCCCGAAGAGCCGTTCGCCGCGCTCGCGTTCAAGATCATGACCGACTCGTACGTCGGTCAGCTCGCGTTTGTGCGCGTGTACTCCGGGACCTTGAAGGCCGGCCAGAACGTGCGGAATTCGACGCAGGAGCGACGCGAGCGGGTCAGTCGGATCATGCAGATGCATGCGAACCGGCGCGAGGAGATCGAGTCGATCTCCGCCGGCGATATCGCCGCGCTGGTCGGTCTGAAGAAGATCTACACGGGTGACACGCTCTGTGCCGAGAACGCCCCCGTGATTCTCGAGTCGATCGATCTCCCGGATCCGGTGATCGAAATCGTGATCGAGCCAAAGACGAAGGCCGATCAAGACAAGCTGTCCGAAGCGCTGGGCAAGCTCGCGATCGAGGATCCGTCGTTCCGCGTGCACACGAACGAAGAGACCGGGCAGACACTGATCGCGGGTCAGGGCGAGCTCCACCTGGAGATCATCGTCGACCGACTCCTGCGCGAGTTCCAGGTGCAGGCGAGCGTCGGCCGCCCGCAGGTCGCGTACAAAGAGACGATCACGCAGCCCGCGAACGCGGTCGGCAAGTTCGTGCGCCAGTCCGGCGGCAAGGGTCAGTACGGGCACGTCGTGCTCGAGCTCGAGCCTCGCACGCGCGGCGCGGGCGTCGACTTCCAGGCGAAGGTTCTCGGCGGGCGCGTACCGCGCGAGTATTTCAAGGCGATCGAGCAGGGCGCGCGCGAAGCACTGCAGACCGGGGTGCTCGCGGGCTTTCCGGTCGTCGACGTGCTCGTGCGCCTGGTCGACGGCTCGTATCACGAAGTCGATTCGTCCGAGCTCGCGTTCAAGATCGCGGCATCGATGGGCGTGAAGGACGGGCTCGCCGCGGGCAAGCCGCAGCTGCTCGAGCCCGTCATGTTCACGGAAGTCGTCGCGCCCGAGTCGTTCATGGGCGTGGTCATCGACGACTTGAACTCGCGCCGCGGGCGCATCACTGGCGTCGAGCCGCGCGGAAACACGCAAGTGATTCGCGCCGAGGTTCCGCTCGGCAACATGTTCGGTTACGTCAGCGCGCTCCGCTCCGCGACTCAGGGCCGCGCGATCTACACCATGCAGTTTCACCATTACGCCCCCGCACCGGAGTCGGTCGTGTCGGCGGTGGTGCAGACCTAGAAGGGCCTGGCGATGTCGAAGGAGAAGTTCGAGCGAAAGAAGCCGCACGTGAACGTGGGGACGATTGGGCACGTGGATCACGGGAAGACGACGTTGACGGCGGCGATCACGGCGCGTCAGGCGACGAAGAAGCTGGCGCAGGAGATGCGCTTTGATCAGATCGACAAGGCTCCGGAGGAGCGGGAGCGGGGCATAACGATTGCGACGGCGCACGTGGAGTACGAGTCGAAGGCGCGTCACTACGCGCACGTGGACTGTCCGGGTCACGCGGACTACGTGAAGAACATGATCACGGGGGCGGCGCAGATGGACGGGGCGATCTTGGTGGTGAGTGCGTCGGACGGTCCGATGCCGCAGACGCGCGAGCACGTGTTGTTGGCGAAGCAGGTGAACGTGCCGTTCATGGTGGTGTTCCTGAACAAGGTGGACATGGTGGACGACCCGGAGTTGCTCGAGCTGGTGGAGCTCGAGGTACGGGAGCTTCTGTCCAAGAACGACTTCAACGGGGACGAGACGCCGATCATTCGCGGGAGCGCGTTGGCGGCGGGGAAGAATCCATCGGACAACGAGGCGAACAAGTGCATCGACGAGCTGATGGAGGCCCTGGACACGTGGATCCCGGAGCCGAAGCGGGCGTTGGACAAGCCGTTCATCATGCCGATCGAGGACGTATTTTCGATCAGCGGTCGCGGGACGGTGGTGACGGGTCGGGTGGATCAGGGGAAGGTTCACACGGGGGATGAGGTCGAGATTGTCGGGATCAAGCCGACGACGAAGACGGTAGTCACGGGTGTGGAGATGTTCCGGAAGCTGTTGGACGAGGGTCAGGCGGGGGACAACATCGGTTGTTTGTTGCGGGGCACGGGCAAGGACGACGTGCAGCGGGGTCAGGTGTTGGCGAAGCCGGGGTCGATCACGCCGCACACGAAGTTCAAGGCGGAGGTGTACGTGCTGACGAAGGAAGAGGGCGGGAGACACACGCCGTTCTTCAAGGGTTACCGGCCGCAGTTTTACTTTCGGACGACGGACGTGACGGGTTCGGTGGAGCTGCCGGAAGGGACGGAGATGGTGATGCCGGGGGACAACATCACGATCGGAGTGGAGCTCCACACGCCGATCGCGATGGACGGCGGTCTTCGGTTCGCGATCCGCGAAGGCGGTCGTACGGTCGGCGCCGGCGTCGTCGCGCAGATCGTCGAGTAACTCGCCATGGCGTCAGAAGTCGGCACCCCGAAAATCCGGATCCGCATGAAGGCGTTCGATCACAAGCTACTCGACATGAGCGCCTCCGAGATCCTCGACACCGCGATCCGCACGGGGTCCCGCACGGCGGGCCCGATCCCGCTGCCGACGACGATCGTGAAGTACACCGTTCTGCGCGGGCCCCACGTCGACAAGAAGTCGCGCGAGCAGTTCGAGATCCGGACGCATCGCCGCTTGATCGACATTCTCGATCCGACGCCTCAGACCGTCGACGCGCTGATGAAGCTCGAGCTCTCGGCCGGCGTGGACGTCGAGATCAAGCTCTAGTCCAACGCACTAGGAACATCCCATGGACCTCGATCCGAAAATCTTCGACGCGCCGATCCGCAGCGACCTGCTGTTCACGGTGAACGTGGCTCAGCTCGCGGCGCGCCGCTCCGGCACCGCCGCGGTGAAGAACCGCGCGCTCGTCTCGGGTGGCGGACAGAAGCCGTGGCGCCAGAAGGGCACCGGCCGCGCCCGCCAGGGCACGACTCGCGCACCGCACTGGGCGGGCGGCGGAGTGGCGCACGGCCCGAGACCGCGCGACTACACGATCTCGGTGCAGAAGAAGGTGCGCAAGGCGGCGCTGCGCTCGGCACTGTCACTGCGTAAGCGCGAGGAGCGCGTGCTCGTCATCGACTCACTCGGGATCACCGAGCCGAAGACAAAGCAGCTCGCGGCCAAGCTGCGCGAGCTCGGCGTCGAGGACGTGCTCATCGTGACGCGCGAGCGCGACCGCGTGCTCGAGCTCTCGGGCCGCAATCTGCCGCGCGTGCGCGTGCTGCCGGTCATCGGCTTGAACGTGCGCGACGTGCTGCTGCGCAAGCACTTGGTGCTTCTGAGCGACGCGCTGCCCGCGGTCGTGGAGAGGCTCAAATGAAGGACCTGCGCCAAGTGATCAAGAAGCCGGTGATCACCGAGAAGAGCACGATCGAGCGCGAGAGTCACAACATCGTGACGTTCGCAGTCCACCCGGACGCGAACAAGCACGAGATCAAGCGCGCAGTAGAGCAGCTCTTCGACGTGAAGGTCGAGGCCGTCCGCACGCTGAGCGTGCGCGGCAAGATGCGCCGCGTCGGGAAGTCTCAGGGCCAGCGCCCTTCGTGGAAGAAGGCGCGCGTGCGCCTACGCGCGGGCGATTCGATCGAGTTCTTCGAGGGAGTGTGACGTGCCGGTCCGGAGCTTCAAACCCACTTCTCCAGGTCGCCGCGGCATGACCGTGGCCGACTTCGTCGAAATCACGAAGTCGAAGCCGGAAAAGCGACTCACCAAGGGCAAGAAGAGCAGCGGCGGCCGCAACAACCGCGGCAAGATCACGAGTTACCACCGCGGCTCGGGTCACAAGCGCAAGCTGCGCGAGATCGATCTGCGCCGCGACAAGTGGGACATCCCAGCGAAGGTGGCTTCGGTCGAGTACGACCCGAACCGCAGCGCGCGCATCGCGCTGCTCCACTACGCCGACGGCGAGAAGCGCTACGTCATCGCGCCCAACGGCCTCCACGTCGGCGATACGGTGCAGACGAGCGAGCGCGCCGAGATCAAACCGGGCAATACGCTCCCGCTGCGAGTCATTCCGACCGGCTCGCTCGTGCACAACATCGAGCTCAAACCCGGCAAGGGCGGACAGCTCGCGCGCTCCGCCGGCATGGGCGCCCAGCTCATGGCGTGCGAGGGGAAGTACGCGCAGCTGAAGCTCCCGTCGGGCGAGACGCGCATGGTGCTGGCGGCGTGTCTCGCGACGATCGGGCAGGTGGGCAACGCCGAGCACGAGAACGTCGCCGTCGGCAAGGCCGGCCGCTCGCGCTGGCTCGGCATCCGGCCGAACGTGCGCGGCGTCGCGATGAATCCGGTCGATCACCCGCACGGCGGCGGCGAAGGCCGCACGTCGGGCGGACGCCATCCGGTGAGTCCGTGGGGACAGCCGACCAAGGGGCACAAGACGCGCAACAACCGGCGCACGGACCGATTCATCGTGCGCCGCCGAGGACAGAAGTAATGGCGCGTTCCGTAAAGAAGGGACCGTACGTCCAGGCTTCGCTGGCCAAGAAGCTCGAGCGAACCATTCAATCGGGCAGTCGCCAGATCATCCGCACTTGGTCGAGGCGCTCGATGATCACGCCCGAGATGATTGGTCACACACTGCACGTGCACAACGGAAGACTCTTCATGCCCGTGTTCGTGACGGAGAACATGGTCGGTCACCGCTTGGGCGAGTTCGCGCCGACGCGCAAGCCAGTCGTTCACTCGGGTGACCGCAAGGTGAAGGCCGCGCCGTCGGGTGGTCCGCCGCCGGGCGCGCCCGCGCCCGCGCCCGCGCCGAAGTCGGGTTCGTGATGGAAGTGCGAGCGAAACTTCGCGGTGTACGCTTCGGTCCGCAAAAAGGCCGCCTCGTCGCGGATCTGATTCGCACGAAATCGGCGAGCCGCGCGCTCGAGATACTTGGCGCATGCGAGAAGTCGGCGGCGCGCCCGATCGAGAAGGTGTTGCGCTCGGCGCTCGCGAACGCGGTCGAGCACAACTCGCGCCACCAAGCCGGCATCGACCTCGACAACCTGTACGTGAAGATCGTCACCATCGACGAGGGCACGCGCGGCTGGCGCATTCGCCCGCGCGCGCAGGGTCGCGCGAACTGGGTCAAGAAGTGCTCGAGTCACCTGACCGTCGTGCTCGACGAACGCTAGGAGACTGCGTGGGACAGAAAGTACATCCGTACGGCTTCCGGCTGGGCATCATCAACGGCTGGCAGTCGAACTGGTTCTCGGAGCGCAACTACGGGGCGTTTCTGCGCGAGGACCTGCGCATTCGCGACTTCATCAAGAAGAAGGCGTTTCACGCGGGCATCAGCAAGATCGTGATCGAGCGCCGCGCCGAGAAGATGTTGATCAACATTCACACCGCGCGGCCCGGCATTCTGATCGGCAAGCGCGGCGCGGATGTCGACGCGCTGCGCCGCGAAGTCGGCGAGATGACCAAGAACGAGGTCTTCATCAACATCCGCGAAGTCCGGAAGGCGGAGACCGACGCGCAGCTGATCGCGGAGAACATCGCGCTCCAACTGGAGCGCCGCGTCGCGTTCCGGCGCGCGATGAAGAAGGCGATGAGCGCGGCGCTGAAGTTCGGCGCGCAGGGCATCAAGTTGAAAGTCGCGGGCCGGCTCGGCGGCGCCGAGATGTCGCGCGTCGTTCAGTACATGGAAGGGCGCGTACCGCTGCACACACTGCGCGCGCAGATCGATTTTGGCTTCTGGGAGGCGCGCTGCCCGTATGGAATGATCGGCGTGAAGTGCTGGATCTTCAGCGGCCTCGTGCCCGACGCGAAGCTGCACGAGCACCGACTCGGAACCGTCGAGGAGGCGCCGAGCCGCTGAGCGGCGCGGGAAATCGAAATGCTTCAGCCCAAGCGAACCAAGTTCCGCAAAGTTCAGAAGGGGCGCGTGCGCGGCAAAGCGTATCGCGGCTCGGACCTCGCGTTCGGCGAGTACGGTCTCCAGGCGCTCGATCACGGCCTCGTGACCGCGCGCCAGATCGAGGCCGCGCGCGTCGCGATGACTCGTCACGCGAAGCGCGGCGGAAAAATTTGGATTCGCATCTTTCCGGACAAGCCGATGACCAAGCGCCCGCCCGAAACGCGCATGGGCAAGGGCAAGGGCAACCCCGAGTTCTGGGCCTGCGTCGTGCGCCAGGGGCGCATCCTTTACGAGATGGGGGGCATCGACCGCGTCACCGCTCGCGAAGCGCTGCGGCTCGCGGGTCACAAGATCGGTCTCCGCACGCGCATCCTGGAGAGGAGCGACGTATGAATCCCGCCGACCTGCGCAAGCTCAGCGACGCGGAGCTCGACGCGCGCGTGCACGAAATACGCGACCAAGTTTTCGGCCTGCGCATCAAGCTCGCCACGCAGCAGCTGGAGAAGAGCGCGACGATCCGTCAGGCGCGGCGCGACCTCGCGCGCGCTCTCACGATCCAGGCCGAGCGGGAGGAGAAATCATGAGCACCCGAGGCCTGCGCAAGACGCGCGAGGGCGTGGTGATCTCCGACAAGATGGACAAGTCCGTCATCGTCGAAGTGAGTCGCACCGTCATGCATCCGCTCTACCAGAAGTACGTGCGCAAGCGCACGCGCTTCATGGCGCACGACGAAACGAACGCGCTCAAGATCGGCGACCGCGTGCGCATCGTCGAGTCACGGCCGCTTTCGCGCCGCAAGCGCTGGCGCGTGCAGGAGAAGCTGGCGTGATCCAGATGCAGTCGATCCTCGACGTCGCCGACAACTCGGGCGCGCGCCGCGTGTTCTGCGTGAAGGTGCTCGGCGGCTCGCGGCGCCGCTACGCATCCATCGGCGACATCATCGTCGTCTCCGTGAAGGAGGCGCTACCGGGCGCGCGCGTGAAGAAGAAGCAGCTCCACAAAGCCGTGATCGTGCGGACGAAGAAAGAGATCGGGCGCTCCGACGGCTCGTACATCCGCTTCGACGACAACTCCGTGGTGTTGGTCGACAACAACCGAGAGCCGATCGGCACGCGCATCTTCGGTCCAGTCGCTCGCGAGCTGCGCGCGAAGCGATTCATGAAGATCGTTTCGCTCGCGCCCGAGGTGCTGTGATGGCGGCGCGCATTCGCAAGGGCGACACGGTCGAGGTCATCGTGGGCCGCGATCGCGGCAAGCGCGGCTCCGTGCTGCGCATCGACACCGCGCGCGACCGCGTGCTGATCGAGCGCATCAACCTCGTGAAGAAGCATCAGAAGCCGACGGCGACGACGCGGCAGGGCGGAATCATCGAGAAGGAAGCGTCGATCCACCTCTCCAACGTCGCGCTCGTGCACAAGGGCGAGAAGACACGCGTCGGGTTTCGCGAGGTCGAGGGAAAGAAGCTCCGCTGGAGCGTGCGACACGACGAGGCGATCGATGGCTGAGGCCAAGGAAAAGAAGGAACGGAAGAAGGGCCCGAAGGGTGCCGACGCGGACAACTCGCCCGAGGCGCTCGCGAAGGCCGAGGCTCGCGCGGCGAAGAAGGCCGATAAAAAGGGCGGCGACAAGAAGGAAGGCAAGCGAGCTGCGGCGCCGCAGCGCGAAGAGCCCACGGCCCCGCCGATCGAGGTCGAGAACTACGTGCCGCGCATGCTCGAGACTTACCGAACTGCGGTCGCGCCTTCGCTGCAGAAACGCTTCTCGTACAAGAGCGCGATGCAGGTGCCGCGGATCGTGAAGATCACTCTGAACGTCGGTCTGGGCGAAGCGACGCAGAATCCGAAGCTGCTCGACGCTGCGGCCGAAGAGATCGCGCGCATGACCGGACAGAAGCCGGTGATCCAGAAGTCGAAGAAGGCGATCGCGAACTTCCGACTGCGCGAGAACCAGCGCATCGGAGTCACTGTGACTCTCCGCCGCCAGCGCATGTGGGAGTTCCTCGACCGGCTCGTGAACGTGGCCCTGCCGCGCGTGCGCGACTTCCGCGGAGTCTCGTCGCGCGCGTTCGACGGCCGAGGGAACTACACGCTAGGCGTGCGCGAGCAGATCATTTTCCCCGAGGTCGACTACGACAAGGTCGAGAAGATCCGCGGACTCAACATTTCGATCGTGACGACGGCGAAGACCGACGAGGAGGGCCTCGCCCTGCTCACCGGTCTCGGCATGCCATTCCGGACGTGAGGATTCATGGCGAAGACATCCAAGAGAGTTCAACAGAGCCGCCTCCGCGCGAAGCGGGCAGCGGGCAAACTTCCATTCCGCACGCGCTACTACAACCGCTGCCACCGCTGCGGCCGCGCGCGCGGCTACTACCGCAAGTTCGACCTGTGCCGCATCTGCCTGCGCAAGCTCGCGCTCGAGGGCAAGATTCCCGGCATCACGAAGTCGAGCTGGTGAGGGCACGCAAATGCTGACTGATCCGATCGCCGACATGCTCACGCGCATCCGCAACGGCGGGCACGCTCGCCTCGCGAAGGTGCTGATGCCGAACTCGCTGTTGAAGCACGAGATCGCGCGTGTGCTGCACGAAAGCGGCTACATCGCCGGCTACGGCGACGTCGAGGGCGCCGAGAAGCCGACGCTCTCGATCGAGATTCGCTACGGGGACGACGACCAGCCGATCATCGAGGGCGTGGAGCGCGTCTCGCGCCCGGGCCGGCGCGTGTACGTCGGTGCCAAGAAGATCCCGCACATCCGCACGGGCTTGGGTATCGCCATCCTGTCTACACCGCGCGGTGTACTGACGGACGCGCAAGCGCGCGAGGCCGGCATCGGCGGCGAGATCCTGGCGAAGGTCTGGTAGTCGTGTCACGCATCGGCAAACAACCCGTTCCGATCGGCAGCGGCGTCGAGGTCAAGATCGCCGACGGACGCGTGCGCGTGAAGGGCCCCAAGGGCTCGCTCGACGAGGCGGTGGCTCCGCACTGCACGGTCGAGGTGGCGGGCTCCGAAGTGCGCGTGGCGCGCGACAGCGACGAGAAGCGCGCGAAGGCGATGCACGGACTGATGCGCGCGCTGATCGCGAACATGGTCACCGGAGTCACGACCGGTTTCTCGCGCAGCCTCGACATCATCGGCGTCGGCTATCGCGCCGAGGTCTCGGGCAAGAAACTCACACTCACGATCGGTTACTCGCATCCCGTGGTCATGCAGATCCCGCAGGGGCTCGAGGTCGTGGCCGAGAGTCAGACGCGCCTCTTGATTCGGGGCGCGAACAAGCAGCAGGTGGGCCAGTTCGCAGCGGAGATTCGCGAGATCCGAGTACCCGAGCCGTACAAGGGCAAGGGCATCCGCTACGTCGACGAAATCGTGCGCCGCAAGGTCGGCAAGACCGGCGTATCGGCGGGGAGCTAGAGGCGATGGCACTCTCGCATCGAAAGGCGCTTCTCGAGCGGCGCAAGCTGCGCACCAGGAAGCAGCTGGCGCGCACCGAGCGGCCGCTGCTCACGGTGTACCGGAGCTCGAAGCACATCTACGCGCAGATCGTGGATCCGATCTCGGGCAAGACACTTTCCGGTGTATCGACGCGTTCGCCCGGCGTGCGCGACGGACTCGAGTCGACCAAGGACGTGGAGGCTGCCAAGAAAGTGGGCGCGGCGATCGCGAAACTCGCGCTCGAGAAGGAAATCCGCGAGGTCAGCTTCAATCGCAACGGCTTCGTCTACACCGGCCGCGTGAAAGCGCTCGCCGACGCGGCGCGCGAAGCCGGACTCACATTCTGAGCTGAAGGGAAGAAATGGCGCGAAGAAACGTCAAGCGCGAGCGGCTGAATCCGAACGACTTCGATCTCGAAGAGCGCGTCGTCGACATCAACCGCGTCGCGAAAGTCGTGAAGGGTGGACGCCGCTTCGGCTTCACGGCGCTCGTCGTGCTCGGCAACGGCCGAGGTATCGTGGGCTCCGGCCTCGGCAAGGCGAACGAAGTTCCCGAAGCGATCCGCAAGGGCATCGAGCAGGCGCGCAAGAACCTGATCAGCGTGCCGCTCACGGACGGGACGATCCCGCACGAAGTGATGGGCGAGTTCGGCGCGGGCAAGGTGGTCATGCGGCCGGCGGCGCGCGGCACCGGCGTGATCGCGGGTGGCGCGGTGCGCGCGCTCTGCGAAGCGGCCGGCGTGCAGAACGTCCTGACCAAGTGTCTCGGCACGAACCGGCACCACAACGTGATTCGCGCGACGCTCGATGCGTTCGGTCAGCTCCGCTACCGCGACGAGCGGCTCGGACAGCTGCGCGGCGTCGAGGTCCGCTGATGGCGGCGGGCAAGAAGGCGAAGAGCGCGAGGACGGGAAAGATGGTGCGCGTGCGCCAGTTCCGCAGCGCCATCGGCTATTCGCCGGACCAGCATCAGACCCTGCGCGGCCTCGGTCTCGGCAAGCCGAACAGCGTGAAAGAGCTGATCGATACGCCCTCGGTTCGCGGGATGCTCAAGAAGGTGTGTCACCTCGTGCAGGTGGAGAGCGCGTGATGCTCGATCACATGAAGCCAGCGCCGGGATCGCGACGGCCGCGCAAGCGCGTGGGGCGCGGCGTCGGCAGCGGCAGCGCGAAGACCTCTGGTCGCGGCACGAAGGGCGCCGGCGCGCGCGCCGGACACAAGCACAAGCCGCACCGCGAAGGCGGTCAGATTCCGTTGATCATGCGCCTGCCCAAGCGCGGGTTCACGAACCCGATGGGTGTCACGGTGCAGGTCGTGAACGTGAAGGCGCTCGCGCGCTTCAAGAAGGGCGCGGAAGTGGACGCGGCGGCGCTCGTCGAAGCCGGCTTGATCCGCAGCGCGACGAAGCCCGTGAAGGTGCTCGGCGACGGCGCGCTCGAGGCGGCGATCGTGGTGCGAGTCACTTCCGTCTCGAGCTCCGCGCGCGCCAAGATCGAGGCGGCGGGCGGAAGCGTGGAGATCGTGTCGGCATGAACCCCGGGTCGATCGGGAACATCACGCGCATTCCGGAGCTGAACAGGCGCATCCTGTTCACCTTCGCGATGCTCGCGGTCTACCGCATCGGCTGCGCCGTGCCGACGCCTGGCATCGATCCGACCGAGATCCGCCGCTACTTCGATCAATCCGGCGACGGCGGCGGCGTTTTCGGCCTGCTCAATCTCTTCACGGGTGGCGCGTTCGAGCAGCTCTCGATCTTCTCGCTCGGCATCATGCCGTACGTCTCGTCGTCGATCATTCTGCAACTGCTGGCCGTCGTGATTCCCAAGCTCGATGAGCTGCGCAAAGAAGGCGAGGAAGGGCGGCGCGTGATCACGCGCTGGACGCGCTACGGCACCGTCGCGCTCGCGGTCGTGCAGGGACTCTTGATGGCCACCGCGCTGGAGAACGGCGCGCTCGGAGCGAATACGGTGCTCTCGCCGGGGTGGGCCTTCCGAGTCACTACCGTCCTGACCTTGGCCTCGGGCACCGCCTTCATCATGTGGCTCGGCGAGCAGATCAACGAGCGCGGGATCGGGAACGGCATCTCGCTCATCATCTTCGCCGGAATCGTCACGCGCATTCCGTCCGCGCTCTCGCGCGTCTGGGACATGGTGCGCACCGATCAGCTCCCGCCGCTCGCGCTGGTCTTGCTCGCGGGGTTCATGGTCGTGGTCGTGGGCGTCATCGTGTACTTCGAGCGCGCGCAGCGGCGCATCCCCATTCAGTACGCGCGCCGCGTCGTCGGGCGGCGGCAGCTCGCGGGCGGCATGACGTACTTCCCGCTGCGGCTCAATACGTCGGGCGTCATTCCACCGATCTTTGCGTCGTCACTGCTCGTGCTGCCGCTGCAGATCTCGCAGTGGAGCGGCAAGGAGAGCATCGCCGACTTCGTGAACGACTATCTGGGTTGGGGCACCTGGGGTCACAACGTGATCTACGTGGCGCTGATCCTGTTCTTTGCGTACTTCTACACCGGGGTCATGCTCGACCCAGACGACGTTGCCGAGAACGTCCGGAAGAACGGCGGATACATCCCCGGCATCCGCCCCGGCAAGCGCACGGCCGAGTACATCCAGCGCGTGCTGAACCGGATCACGCTGATCGGCGCGACATACCTCGCCGTGGTCTGCATCCTCCCGAACCTGCTGCAGAGCCAGTTCGCGGTGCCGTTCGTGTTCGGCGGCACGGCGCTCCTGATCGTCGTCGGCGTCGCGATGGACACGGTCGGCCAGGTGGAGGCGCACCTGGTCGCGCACAACTACGACACCTTCGTGCAGGGCGCGCGCATGCGCGGCAGGGGCGGGCGATGAGCGGGCAATTCAACTTGATCCTCACGGGCCCTCCGGGTTCCGGAAAGGGGACACAGGCCAAGCGCCTGGTCGACAAGTTCGGGATCCCGCAGATCTCGACCGGTGACATTCTGCGCGAGTCGGTCGCGTCCGGCTCCGAGATCGGCAAGCGCGCGAAGGCGATCATGGATCGCGGCGATCTCGTGCCCGACGACGTCGTGATCGAGATCGTGCGCCAGCGACTCACTCGGCCCGACTGCAAGCCGGGCTTCGTGCTCGACGGTTTCCCGCGCACGGTCCCACAAGCGGTCGCGCTCGACGGAATTCTGCGCGATCAGGGACGCGAGGCCGCGCGCGTGCTCGCACTCGTGGTTGCCGACGACGAGCTGCGCCGCCGCGTCCTGGCGCGGGGCGAGGGCCGCTCCGACGACAACGATGCCGCGGTCGCGAAGCGCCTGCAGGTCTACAAGCGTGATACCGAGCCGGTGCTCGCGCACTACGCCGCGGCGGTGAAGCGCATCGACGGAGTCGGCTCGCTGGACGACATCACCGCGCGCATCGAGCGGGCGCTCGGAGCTCGCGCGTGATCCAGATCAAATCAAAGCGCGAGCTCGACAAGATGCGCGAGGCCGGCCGCCACGTCGGCGAGATCCTCGTTCATCTCGCGGCGCTCGCGAAGCCGGGTGTCACGACGGCGGACCTCGACCGCGCGGCGCGCGCCGAGATCCGGGCGCGCCGGCTCGAGTCGTCGTTCCTCGGCTACGCGCCGGGTCAGGCGCCGCCGTTCCCCGCGGTGTTGTGCGTATCGCTGAACGAGGAGATCGTGCACGGCATTCCCGGCGCGCGGCGCCTCGCCGAGGGTGACATCGTGAAGCTCGACTTCGGCGCGATCTGCGACGGATTCCACGGCGACGCCGCGCTCTCGCTCGCGATCGGCCCGGTCGACGAGGAGTCACGGCGCCTGCTCGCCGCGACGCGCGCGTCGCTCGAGGCCGGGATCCGCGAGCTCGTGCCCGGCAGGAGGCTCGGCGACGTCGGCGCGGCGGTGCAGGCGTGCGTCGAGGGCGCCGGCTTCTCCGTCGTACGCGACTTCGTCGGCCACGGCATCGGCCGCGCCATGCACGAGCCGCCGCAGCTTCCGAACTTCGGGAAGCCCGGCCGCGGCCAGCGCCTGCGCGAGGGCATGGTGTTCGCGATCGAGCCCATGGTGAACGTCGGCACGTGGCAGGTCGACGTGCTCGCCGATGGTTGGACCGCGGTGACCGCCGACCGCAAGCGCTCCGCGCACTTCGAGCACACGGTCGCGATTACGGATCACGGACCGGAGATCCTGACCAGGGTCCCTGGAACACATTGAGTTGCCTGAGTCGGGAGACATAGCGTGAAGGTCCGAGCGAGCGTCAAGAAGATGTGTGTCAAGTGCAAGCTGATCCGCAGGAAGGGCGTCCTGCGAGTGATCTGCGAGAACCCCAAGCACAAGCAGAGGCAGGGCTAGAAGATGGCGCGCATCGCGGGAGTGGACTTGCCGCGCGAGAAGGCGGTCAAGGTCGCACTGACCTACATCTATGGAATCGGCCGCTCGTCCGCGGAGAGGATCTGTGACGAGGCGGGCGTCGGCCCGAACACCAAAACCTTCGACCTGGACGAGAGCGAGGTCGTGCGCCTGCGCGACGTGATCCAGGGGCGATACAAGGTGGAAGGCGATCTGCGGCGCGAGACACAGCAGAACATCAAGATGCTGATGGACATCGGCTGCTACCGCGGGCTGCGACACAGAAAAGGGTTGCCGGTTCGCGGGCAACGCACACACACCAACGCGCGCACCCGAAAGGGACCGCGCAAGACAGTCGCCGGCAAGAAAGTCGCAACGAAGAAGTAATGAGGAAATGAAAGCGCGATGGGCGTAGCCAAAGCTAAAAAGGTCAAGAAGAAGGTCCGGAAGAACATCCAGACCGGCGTCGCCCACATCCAGGCGACGTTCAACAACACAGTCATCACCATCACCGACGTCGCCGGCAACACGATTGCCGCGTCTTCGGCCGGGATGGTCGGCTTCAAGGGCTCGCGCAAGTCGACGCCCTTCGCCGCCCAGACCTGCGCCGAAGACGTCGCGAAGAAGGCGATGGAGCACGGGGTGCGCCAGATCGGCGTGCTCGTGAAAGGGCCGGGCGCTGGACGCGAACCGGCCGCGCGCGGCCTGCAGGCCGCCGGTTTCAAAATCACCTACGTGCGCGACGTGACTCCGATCCCGCACAACGGCTGCCGCGCTCCCAAGCGGCGCCGCGCCTAGGAGGCCGTTTGGCCCGCTACAACGATTCCGTGTGTCGGCTCTGCCGGCGCGAAGGCATGAAGCTGTTCCTCAAGGGGGACCGGTGTTTCTCGGACAAGTGCTCGATCGAGCGGCGCAACTATCCGCCGGGGCAGCACGGTCAGGGCCGGCCGAAGTTCTCGGACTACGGCCAGCAGCTGCGCGAGAAGCAGAAGGTGCGCCGCATCTACGGCATCCTCGAGGCGCAGTTCCGCAAGACGGTCTACGAAGCCTCGCACCTGAAGGGCGTGAAGGGCGAGAACCTGATCGCGCTGCTCGAGCGGCGGCTCGACAACGTCGTCTTCCGGCTCGGCTTCGTGACTTCGCGCAATGAGGCCCGACAGCTCGTATGCCACGGTCACTTCAAAGTGAATGGACGCCGCGTCGACATCCCGTCGTTCCGCGTGCGCAAGGGCGACAAGATCGAGCTCAGCGCGCGCGGCCTGAAGGCGGCGCGCATCGAGGGCGCTCTCGGCGCGCTCGAGTCGCGCAGCATCCCGAGTTGGCTCTCCATCGACAAAGACCAGAAGCAGGGCACGATCCTGGGCGATCCCGTCCGCGACGAGATCACTCTCCCCATCCAGGAACAGCTGATCATCGAGCTCTACTCACGCTGATTTCAGCGTGACCCCCTAAATTTCTCCGGAGGTCCCATGAACGTCGATCTCATGGTCAGGAACTGGCAAACGCTCATTCGCCCGCGGCGCATGGACATCGAGGACAATCTGTCCCCGACGTACGGGCGTTTCGAGTGCGCGCCGCTGGAGCGCGGCTTCGGACTCACCTTGGGCAACGCGCTGCGGCGCGTGCTGCTTTCGTCCTTGCAGGGCGCGGCGATCACGTCGGTCCGCATCGAGGGCGTGCAGCACGAGTTCAGCTCGATCCCGGGCGTGCTCGAGGACGTGACCGACATCGTGTTGAACCTGAAAGAGGTCCGGCTGCGCGGTCACTCGGCGGAGCCGAAGCAGATCGTGATCAAGAAGACGGGGCCGGGCGAGGTCACCTCCTCGGACTTCGTCTCGCCGGACCAGACCGTCGAGATCCTCGAAGGTCACCACCACATCGCGACACTTTCCGGTGACGCGGAGCTCTCGCTGACGGCGACGGTGGAGATCGGCAAGGGCTTCGTGCTCGCGGAGAAGAACGCGAAGGAAGACCAGCCGATCGGCACCGTTCCGATCGACTCGATCTTCTCGCCCGTGCGCAAGGTGAACTACACGGTCACGAACGCGCGCGTCGGACGCGAGACGGACTACGACCGCCTGTCGCTCGAGATCTGGACCGATGGCTCGGTCGCGCCCGCGGACGCGCTCGCATTCGCCGCGAAGATCCTGAAGGACCAGCTCTCCATCTTCATCAACTTCGAAGAGAACGTGGAGCGGCCGATCTCGGCGACGCTGCACTCGGTCACTCCGAACGAGATCCTGTTCCGCCCGGTCGACGAGCTCGAGCTCTCGGTGCGCTCCGCGAACTGCCTGCAGAACGCGGACATCAAGTACATCGGCGAGCTCGTGCAGCGCAGCGAAGCCGAGATGCTCAAGACCAAGAACTTCGGCCGGAAGTCACTCAACGAGATCAAAGAGATCCTCGCCGGCCTCGGCCTCGAGTTCGGCATGAAGCTCGAGAGCTTCCCGTCGCGCAAAGAGCTCGATCGCCTGCGCGAGGACGCCGACGCCTGAGCCGAAGCGTGGGTACGGTGCCCACGCGATCATCCGGAGCGTGGCTAGGGTGCCCACGCGACCCACGGTAAGGACTCCCCGCAGATGCGACACCGCAAAGACCACCGAAAGCTCTCGCGCAACACCGCGCACCGGACCGCCATGCTACGGAACATGGTGACGTCTCTCTTCGAGCACGAAGAGATCCGCACCACGACCGCGAAGGCGAAGGAGCTGCGCCGCGTCGCGGAGCGCATGATCACGCTCGGGAAGCAGGGCACGCTCGCCGCTCGGCGCCGCGCGCTCGCCACGATTCGCTCGAAGGAAGTGGCCGCCAAGGTCTTCGACGAGCTGGCCAAGCGCTACGCGAAACGACCCGGCGGATACACGCGCCAGTTCAAGCTCGGCCCGCGACACGGTGACAACGCCGAGATCACGATCATCCAGCTCGTCGACGCGCGGAAGCCGGACGGCGGGGAGGCGAACGCCGCCACTTGAACCGGCCTGGGAGAGGAACGCTTTCCCTCCTGCTCGTCGCCGCGCTCTTCGCGGTCGGGGTCGGCATCTATGTCGTGCTGAGCCCGGCGCCGACCTCCGGGCTGCGCACGGGATCGATCGCCCCGGACTTCTCCCTACCCGTTCAAGGCGGTGGGCCGAACGTCTCGCTCGAGTCGCTGCGCGGCAAGGTCGCGTTCGTGAACTTCTGGGCGACCTGGTGCGCGCCGTGTCGCGCGGAAGCGCCCTCGCTAGAGGGGCTCTACCAACGCCTGCACGGCGACGGCTTCGAGGTGGTCGCGATCTCGATCGACAAGCCGGAGGCAAGCGCGGCGATCGACGGCTTCAAGCGCGACTTCTCGCTCTCGTTCCCCATCCCGCTCGACCCGAGCAAACGCGTCTACGACGCCTATCAGGTGTCCGGCGTCCCCGAGACTTTCCTGATCGATCCGGCCGGCCGGGTGATCGAACACTTCATCGGCCCTCAGAATTGGGAAGACCCGCGCTACTCTCGGGCGATCCGCCGCGCCCTGGCCGCGGCCAGGGATGATTCGGGGGGGAGCCCAGGTGAGTGAATCCGAACCGGTGGGTCTCTCGCCGCGCCGTGGATGGCTGTGGATCGGACCGCTGGCTGCGCTCGTCGGCGCGGCCTTCGCGCTGCTGTACGACGCCGACAACGGGCTGCGCGCGGTGTTCAGCGTGAAGGCAGAGCTCGAGCACGCCGACGGCCGAGTTGCGAAGCTCTGGTCCGAGCGCGCCGAGCTGGTCGAACGTGCGGAGCGCCTGCGCGCGGACCCGTTCGAGATCGAGAGCGTGGCGCGCGAGTCGCTCGGCATGGTCCGTCCGGGCGAGATCGTCGTCCGGCTCCGCGGTGGCGCGCCGCAGGGTGATTGACCCGCAGGCGCGGGCGGGCTACCGGAAGGCTGAATGAGGGACGAGGTCGATAAACTCCTGCGCGCGGCCGCCGCGCGCCTGCTCGAGAAGCATGCGCCGCACGCGCTCGAGCTCGTCTCGACCCTGTCCGTCGTCCCGCCGAAGACCCCCGAACACGGTGACTTCGCGACCAACGCCGCGCTCCTGATGGCGAAAGCGCTCGGCCGGCCGCCGCGCGAGGTCGCGCAGTTGCTCGCGGAGGCGCTCGGCACCGGTGGCGGCGCGCTCGAGCGCATCGAGATCGCGGGTCCGGGCTTCCTGAACGTGTTTCTCGCGCGTTCGCGCTGGCGCGACGCGATCGCGCGCGTGCTGCGCGAGGCCGCGAGCTTCGGCCGCAGTGCCGCCGGCGCGGGCAGCGTCGTGATGGTCGAGTTCGTGTCTGCGAATCCCACGGGCCCGCTCACGATCGGTCACGGGCGCAACGCCGTGCTCGGTGACTGCATCGCGAGCTTGCTCGAGGCCACCGGACACAAGGTCGTGCGCGAGTACTACTTCAACGACGCCGGCCGGCAGATGCGCGTGCTCGCGCAGTCACTCCGCGCGCGCTACCTGCAAGCGCTCGGCGACGCCGCGGAGCTCCCGGAAGAGGGCTACCAGGGCGAGTATCTCGTCGAGATCGCGCGCGCGCTCGTCACAGAAGCGGGCGCGAGCTGGCGCGATGCGGACGAGGCGCGCTTCAAGGCGCGCGCGACCGAGGCCATCTTCGGCGACATCGAGCGCACGCTCGCGGCGTTGGGCGTGCGCTTCGATTCGTACTTCAACGAGCACACGCTCTTCGAGCGGAAGCTCGTCGACCGCACGCTCGCGGACCTGCGCGCCGCGGGGCTCGTCTTCGAGCAGGACGGCGCCGTCTGGCTGCGATCGACGAGCTTCGGCCTCGAGCGCGATCGCGTGCTAGTGAAGTCGACGGGCGAGGCGACCTACCTCCTGCCCGACGTCGCGTACCACCGCGAGTCACTTTCGCGCGGGCTGCACCGGATCATCGACGTGCTCGGTCCCGATCACATCGCGCAGTTCCCGTACGTGCGGGCGGCGGTCGCGGCGCTCGGCGTCGAAGCCGAGCGCATCGAGCTCGTGATGTACCAGTGGGTGAACCTGCGGCGCGGCGGCGAGCTCGTGAAGATGTCGACGCGCAAGGCCTCGTTCGTGACCGTCGACGAGATCCTCGCCGAGGTCGGCCGCGACGTATTCCGCTACTTCATGATCGACCGGCGCGCGGATACGCCTCTCGACTTCGACGTCGAGCTCGCGGTCGAGCGTTCCGAGCGAAACCCGGTCTTCAAGATTCAGTACGCGCACGCTCGCCTGTGCGGCATCGGGCGCAAGGCGGCTGAGGCCGGTCTCGCGCTCGGCGACGATCCAAAATCGCTCTCGCTCGAGCGCGTCGACGCGCCGGAGGAGATCGAGCTCGCGAAGCTCGTCGAGCGCTTCCCCGACACGGTTCTGCACGCCGCGCAGGCGCGCGAGCCGCAGGAGCTGGCGCGCTATCTGCTAGAGCTCGCGAACGCCTTCAACGCGTACATCTCGGACGGGAAGCGTCACCGCGTGGTGTCGGACGACCGCGCGCTCTCGCTGGCGCGCCTCGCGCTGGTCACGGCGGTGCGCACCGCGCTCGCAAACGGGCTCGCTTTACTCGGCGTGAATGCGCCGGAACGGATGTGACATGACGGAGCGGGAGACGGAGTCGACTCGTTCGAAATCGCGTGGGCGCGGGTTCGGCGCCGCGCGCTACGTGTACGGTTCGCTGCTCGTGGCGATCGGTGCCTGCATCGGGATCGTGATCGGCTCGGTGTCCGAGACGCCGCGCGTCTTGCTCGAGCGCATGCGCGGTCCAGTCGAGACGGTCGAGCTCCCGGCCGCTGCGACCGCGCCGGAGGCAGCGCCGCCGCTCGAGGCGTTCGACGAGTTACAGGGAGTGCCAGCGAAGCCGGAACCCAAGCGCGCCGTCGCGAATCCTCCGGCGGCAGCCGCTGCGCCGGCAACGGCGGCCGCTCGCTCCGTTCCCACTCCGCGGCCTCAGGTTTCGAGTCCGCCACCGGCTGCGGCCGCGCCTGTGCCCGCGAAGTCGGCGGAGGAGATCGTGCGCGCGCTCGAAAAAAAGATTGATCCGACGTCGAAGTCGGTCGTTCAAGTGCTCTCGCTCGCCGAGCGCAAGCAAGCGGACGCGCTGGTGGCGAAGCTCAAGACGCAGGGCTTCGACCCGTACGTCAGCGCGATGCCGGACAAGAGCGGTCGCTTCCGCGTGCGCGTGCGTCCGAGCACCGGGCAGAGCCTGGCGGAGCTCGAGACGCGGCTGAAGACGCTCGGCCTCAAGACCTGGGCCACGGCGGAGTGAGTGAGGTCATGGCGCCGTCTCGCTGGCTCGTGACCGGTGCGGGCGGACAACTCGGCCGCGCCGTGCTGGCGCTGGGGCCCGCCCACGGTGTGACCCCGATCGGTGTCACGCGGGCCGAGCTCGACGTGCGCGACGCGGACGCGGTGAAGCGCGCCCTCGACGAGCGCCAGCCCGACGTGCTGTTGAACTGCGCCGCGTTCACCGCGGTCGACCGCTGCGAGAGCGAGACCGCGGAGGCCGAACGCGCGAACGCGGGGGCGCCCGCGTTGCTCGCGCAGGCGTGTCGTGGCGGGCCGCTGCTCGTGCACCTCTCCAGCGACTTCGTCTTCGACGGCCGCGCGTCGCAGCCGGTCCCCGAGGACTCTCCGACGCGACCGCTTTCGGTGTACGGGCGAACCAAGCTGCGCGGCGAAGAAGCCGTGCGCGCCGCGGCCGGCGAGCATCTGCTGGTCCGCGCGCAGTGGGTGTTCGGCGCGGGCGCGAACTTCGTGCGCACGATCCTGCGCGCCGCCGCGAATCGCGCGCCGCTGCGCGTGGTCGAGGACCAGATCGGCCGGCCGACGTGGAGCGCCTCGCTCGCGCGCGGGATCTTCGCCGCCGTCGCCGCGGGCGCGCGCGGCACGCTGCACCTCGCCAACGAGGGCGTCGCGTCCTGGTTCGACTTCGCGCGCGAGATCGCGGAAGAGGGCGCGCGCCGCGGGCTGTGCCCGCACGTGGAAGTGCGCCCGATCCCGACCTCGGAGATGCCGCGGCCCGCGACGCGGCCGGCGTACGCCGTACTCGGGCTCGCGCGCGCGCGTTCACTCGGCATCGCGTCGATTCACTGGCGCGAAGCACTCAGTCAGTATCTCGATGCCGAGAGAGAGGGCCGCGATGCCTAGAGCGCTGATCACGGGCGGCTCGGGTTTCATCGGCTCGCACCTGTGCCGTCGCTTTCTAGCCGACGGCTGGAGCGTCGTGTGCATGGACAACCTGCTCACGGGCCGGCTCGAGAACATCGCGGACCTGTTCGGCCAGGACGGCTTTCGCTTCGTGAAACACGACGTCACGAGCTTCATCCACGTGCCCGAGCCGCTCGACGCCGTGCTGCACTTCGCCTCGCCCGCGAGCCCGGCAGACTTCGAGCGCCTGCCGATCCAGATCCTGAAGGTGGGCGCGCTCGGCACGCACAACGCGCTCGGCGTCGCGAAGGCGAAGCGCGCGCGCTTCCTGCTCGCCTCCACTTCCGAGTGTTACGGCGATCCGGAAGTGAATCCGCAGCCCGAGACTTACTGGGGCAACGTGAATCCCGTCGGCATTCGCGGCGTGTACGACGAGGCGAAGCGCTTCGCGGAAGCGATGACGATGGCGTACTACCGCTACCACGGCGTCGAGGCGCGCATCGTGCGCATCTTCAATACGTACGGCCCGGGCATGCGCCCCGACGACGGCCGCATGATCCCGTCGTTCTTCATGCAGGCGCTGCGCGGCGAGGACCTCACCGTGTTCGGCGACGGCGGACAGACGCGCAGCATCCAGTTCGTGTCGGATCTGGTCGAAGGGATCGTGCGCCTGCTCGGCGCCGATCACGTCGGCCCCGTGAATCTCGGCAACCCGCAAGAGCTCACGGTCGTCCAGGTCGCGAAGCTGATCCTCGGCATCACCGGTGGAAGGAGCAAACTCGTGCACCGCGAGCTTCCGCCCGACGATCCCAAGGTGCGGCGGCCCGACATCGCGCTCGCGCGCCGCGTGCTCGGCTGGGAGCCGAAGGTCGGTCCCGAGGACGGCCTGCGCCGCACGTTGCCGTACTTCAAGACGCAGCTGGAACAAGCGCCCTCGTGAGTGGCTTCCCGCGCGAACGCGTGCGCAATTTCGCGATCATCGCGCACATCGACCACGGCAAGTCCACGCTCGCGGATCGGCTGATCGAGCTCACGGGCACGGTGAGTGTGCGCGATCGCACCGACCAGATGCTCGACAACATGGATCTGGAACGGGAGCGCGGCATCACGATCAAGGCGCAGACGGTGCGCATGGTGTACCGCGCGAAGGACGGCCAGGACTATCTCCTGAACCTGATCGATACGCCCGGCCACGTCGACTTCCACTATGAAGTGTCGCGCTCGCTCGCGGCCTGTGAAGGCGCGCTGCTGGTCGTCGACGCGGCGCAGGGCGTCGAGGCGCAGACCGTCGCCAACGCGGAGCTCGCGGTCGCGGGCGGGCTCGAGATCATCCCGGTCGTGAACAAGATCGATCTCCCGAGCGCGGACCCCGAGCGCGCGCTGCGCGAGGTCGAGGACATCGTCGGTATCTCGGCGGAGGGCGCGCTGCTCGTCTCCGCGAAGACCGGCCAGAACGTCGAAGCGATTCTCGAGGCGATCGTCGCGCGCGTTCCGGCGCCGAAGGGCGACCCGGATGCGCCGCTGCGCGCGCTGATCTTCGACAGCTGGTACGACGCGTTTCTGGGCGCGACCATGCTGGTGCGCGTGGTCGATGGGCAGCTCTCCAAGCGCGCGCGCATCCAGCTCCTCTCCGACAAGAGCGAGTGGGACGTGACACTGCTCGGTGTCCCGCAGCTGCGCGTGAAGCCGGTCGATTCGATCGCGACCGGCGAGGTCGGCGTCATCGCGGCGAGCATCCGCGACCCCAAGGCGGTGCGCATCGGCGACACGCTGACCGACGCCGCGAGACCGGCCGACGCGCCGCTGCCCGGCTTCAAGCCAATACAGCCCATGGTCTGGAGCGGCCTCTATCCCGCCGACCCCGGCGGCTACGAGGCGCTGCGCGCCGCAATCGAGAAGCTGCAGCTCAACGACTCGTCGTTCACCGCGGAGCCCGAGACGAGCGGCGCACTCGGCTTCGGCTTCCGCTGCGGCTACCTGGGTCTCTTGCACATGGAGATCGCGCAGGAGCGGCTGGAACGCGAATTCGGCCTCGATCTGATCATCACCGCGCCCACCGTCGTCTATCGCGTCAAGAAAACCGACGGCAGCATGCTCGAGCTCCACCGCCCGAGCGACCTGCCCGACCTGAACGAGATCGAGGAGATCTTGGAGCCGCGAATTCTCGCGCAGATCCACATGCCGACGCCGTACATCGGCGCCGTCCTGCAGCTGTGTCAGGACCGGCGCGGCGTGCAGCGCGACTTGGCCGTGCACAGCGACCGGCGCGCCGTGGTGCGCTACGACCTGCCGCTGGCCGAGGTCGCGGTCGACTTCTACGACCGCCTGAAGTCGGTGAGTCGCGGCTATGCGTCGATGAACTACGATCTGATCGGCTTCAAGAGCGAGAAGCTCGTGAAGCTCGACGTGCTCGTGAACGGGGACCCAGTCGACGCGCTGTCCGTGATCGTGCATGCCGAGAGCGCGCATCACCGCGGGCTTGCGCTGATCGCGCGCATGAAGGAGCACATCCCGCGCCAGATGTACGAGGTCGCCCTGCAGGCGGCGATCGGCTCGCGCGTGGTCGCGCGCGTGACCGTGAAAGCGCTGCGCAAGAACGTCACCGCAAAGTGTTACGGCGGCGACATCACCCGCAAGAAGAAGCTCCTCGAGAAACAGAAGGAAGGGAAGAAGCGCATGAAGCAGATCGGGCGCGTCGAGATCCCGCAGGCCGCCTTCCTCGCGGTTCTGTCGAGCGACGACTAGGAGGAGCGAGTTGGCCAAGGCGGAGGAAGCGGAAGCGAGTACGGAGAAGGGCGAAGCGCGGCCGCGCTTCGAGACACTGCGCGCGATCTTTTGGGCGGCGCTGATTGCGCTCGCGATCCGCTCGTTCGTGGTCGAGCCCTTCAAGATCCCGTCGGGGTCGATGATCCCGACGCTGCTCGTCGGCGACTACGTGCTCGTGAACAAGTTCGCCTACGGCATGCGGCTGCCGTTCACCGGTCAGCTACTCGTCCCGGTCGGCGAGCCGAAGCGCGGCGACGTGATGGTGTTCCGCTTCCCTGACGATCCGAGTCAGGACTTCATCAAGCGCGTCATCGGCATGCCCGGCGACCGCATCGAGATCCGCGACCGCCAGCTCTACCTCAACGGTCAACTCGTCGCTGACACGCCCCAGCGCGAATATCTCTACCCGTCGAGTGACAACAGCGAGCCGCGGGTCGCGCAGCGTTTCCTCGAGCGCAATCCCGAGGGGGTCGAGTACACGGTGCTGCGCTTCACGCCGGAGGCCGCGCCGCGCATGGAGCCGACCGGCCCGTGGATCGTGCCCGCCGGTGAGTACTTCATGATGGGCGACAACCGCGACAACTCCGCCGACAGCCGCCGCTGGCGACACTCTTTCGTGTCACCCGAGGCGATCAAGGGCCGCGCGTTCCTGATCCACTGGTCGTGGGTGATCGCGCCGAACGACCGCGAGCAGCGCAGCTTCCTCGGCGATCTGTTCTTCACCCTGTGGCGCGTGGTCACGTTTCAGGTCGACGAGATCCGCTGGGGCCGGATCGGTCACCGCGTCACCGGCCCGGCGGACTGAGGGCATCCGCGGCTGGGTGATTGACGGCGCGAGGGTCGTCGGATAGGCTGCGCGCCGACTCCTGACTCCTTTTAAGCCCA
The DNA here is from genome assembly GCA_041498295.1 of bacterium. Classification (GTDB taxonomy): domain Bacteria; phylum Myxococcota_A; class UBA9160; order SZUA-336; family SZUA-336; genus VGRW01. The sequence continues at coordinate 27,160 of JBGQIB010000047.1, forward strand.
TCCCGAGAGGTGGGAAAAGGCGCGCGATGTCTCCACCCGACCTGCATCCTGCGGAACCCCACGCCAAATCCGAACAGTCGGACGCCGGCGGACGCGTGGTTCTCGATGCCGCGGGCATCCAGCGCGCCACCACGCGCATCGCGCACGAGATCTTCGAGCGGAACCCCGGCGCCGACGACCTGTGTCTGGTCGCGATCGTGCGTGGCGGGCAGCCGGTCGCGGAGCTGATCGCCGTGCAGCTCGCGCAGCTCGCGGGCCGCGCGATTCCGTCGGGCGCGCTCGACATCACCCTGTACCGCGACGACGTCGTCGCGCGCGGCGTGCGGCCGATGCCGCGCCCGACGCGCATGCCGTTCTCGGTCGAGGGCAAGCGCGTCGTGCTCGTCGATGACGTCAGCTTCACGGGCCGCACGGTGCGCGCGGCGATGGACGCGGTGCTCGATTTCGGGCGCCCCGCGGCGATTCAGGTCGCGGTGCTGGTCGACCGCGGACATCGCGAGCTGCCCATCAAGGTGGATTTCGTCGGCAAGAACATCCCGACCTCGCGCGCGGAACGGGTGGTGCTGCGCGCGCGGCCGGACGGCGAGCTCGAGGTCGCGATCGTATGAAGCACCTGCTCGGGATCGAGGGGATGACGCGCGCCGAGATCGAGCTCGTGCTCGAGACCTCGGAAGCCATGCTCGAGATCTCGCAGCGCGAGATCAAGCGCGTCCCGACCTTGCGCGGCCGCACCGTGATCAACGTGTTCCTCGAGTCCTCGACACGAACACGTGTCAGCTTCGAGATTGCAGCGAAGCGGCTCTCCGCCGACGCGATCAACGTCACGCGCGCGGGCTCGAGCCTCTCGAAGGCCGAGACCTTGGCCGACATGGCGCGGAACCTCGCGGCGATGAGCGCCGACGTACTGGTGGTGCGCGACTCGGTGGCCGGCGTTCCCCACATGCTGGCCGAGCGCGTGCGCGTGCCGGTCGTGAACGCTGGCGACGGCTGCCACGAGCACCCGACGCAGGCGCTGCTGGACGCGTTCACTCTGCGCCAGTCACTCGGCTCGCTCGAGGGGCGGGTGATCGCGATCGTGGGCGACATCTCGCACAGCCGCGTGGCGCGTTCCGACATCCACTGCTTCACGAAGCTCGGCGCCGAAGTCCGGGTCGCGGGCCCGCCGACGATGATGCCCGCGGGCATCGAAGTGCTGGGCGTGAAGCCGTGTTTCTCGCTCGAGCAAGCGCTCGCCGGCGCGGACGTGATCGTGATGCTGCGGATCCAGCAAGAGCGGCTCGACGGCGCGCTGTTCCCGTCGGTGCGCGAGTACTCGCGCACGTTCGGACTCACGCAGCGCACGCTCGCGCTCGCCAAGCCCGAGGCAATCGTGCTGCATCCCGGGCCGATCAACCGCGGGGTCGAGATCGCGAGCGACGTCGCCGACGCGGAGCCATCGCGCATCCTCGAGCAAGTCACCAACGGCGTTGCCGTGCGCATGGCCGTACTCTACCTGCTGACCGGAGGCCAGAGGTGAGTCGCACCCGCATCCAGGGCGCGCGCATTCTCGATCCGCTCTCCGGGCGCGACGACGTCGGGGTCATCGACGTGGTCGACGGCCGGATCGAAGCCGTCGGCCCCGAGTCCGCGGCGGTGCCCGATGAAGTGATCGAGGCCGCGGGTTTGTGGCTCGCGCCCGGCTTCGTGGATCTGCACTCGCATCTGCGCGAGCCCGGGCAGGAGTACAAGGAAGACATCGAGACCGGCACACGCGCCGCGGCGGCCGGCGGCTACACCACGGTGTGTTGCATGGCGAATACCGACCCCGTGAACGACACGCCTGCGGTGACCGAGTACATCCAGCGCCGCGCGCGCGAGTCGGGCGCGGTGCGCGTCCGGGTGATCGCGGCTGCGACACAGGGGCTGCGCGGCGAGATCATGTCCGAGATGGCGAGCCTGGCCGCGGCGGGGGCCGTCGCGTTCAGCGACGACGGGTCCGTGATCATGAACGCCGCCGTCATGCGGCGCGTCCTCGAGTACTCCCGCGGCATCGGCCGGCCGGTGATCGCGCACTGCGAGGACCTGAATCTGCGCGGGTCCGGCGTGGTGCACGAGGGCGCGCATGCCACGTGCTGCGGTTTGCCCGGGTCGCCGGCGGAGGCCGAGACGGTGATGGTCGCGCGCGACCTCGAGCT